>NZ_JBEXYN010000065.1:0-38735 GCF_040630935.1 Streptomyces sp. NPDC005722 | reverse complement strand
GTGCAGTCGAAGGTCTTGCTGCCCTCGTCGGTGAACTTGCAGCTCTCCGCCGCCTCCGGCTCGGGCGTGGTCGCGCCCTTGGGGAAACTCAGCAGGGACTGGAAGACGTTGGTGAAGACGATCCAGGAGCCGACGTCGTAGCCGGACGCCGGATCGACCGCGGTCACCTTGTCCGTGATGCCCATCGTGAGGGGGTCTCCGCCGGCCTCGCCGTCCGCCCCTCCCGTGCCGCAGCCGGCGACGACGACCGCCGTCACGGTCGCGGAGAGCGGGAGCGCCAGTCGCTGGACTCGATTCCTCACGAGACTTCCCTCACAGCTTCGTCGCAGGGGCGGGCCCCGGTCGGCCGGACCCGGAACAACTCACGGGTCCGGCCGACCGGTGGCTCATCCTGTCACACCGCGACCAATCTCCCAGAACTGGGCGCTGGAAGAGGAATTGAGGAACCATTCGGCTCCCGTGATGCCGTCGCGGCTGGCGACGAACTGCTTGTCCTGGTAGAGCGGGATCATCGGGAGTTCACGCGACAGGATCTCCTGCATCTGCGCGAAGTCCTTGTCCGTCTTGCTGCGGTTGGCGGACTGGCGGGTGGCCGGCAGGAGCTGGTTCTTGATGGTCGACCCCTTGTAGTGGAGGTCGAGGAATCCGTCGTCCGCGAAGAACGGCGCGATGTAGGTCTCGGCGTCCGGGAAGTCGGGGAGCCAGCTGAGCGAGTAGGCGGCGAACTGGCCGGTGGCGATTCCCTTGAGGAACTTCTTCCAGGTGATCGGCTGGAGGTCCACCTTGAACAGCCCGGTGGCCTCGAGCTGCTTCTTCAGCAGCTGCGCCTCTTCCTTGTCCGGGGTGGAGGGGTGCTCGGTCGGGTAGGTCCAGGTGAACTTGACCGGGGTGCTGATGCCGGCGGAGGACAGGACCTGGGCGGCCTTGTCGCGGTCGGGTTCGCCGTACGTGTTGAAGTACGAGTTGGCGTGTCCGGTGATGCCGGTCGGGACGGCGCCGAAGAGCGGGGCGGCGGTGCGGCCGGTCACGTCGCGGGTGAGGGCGTCGCGGTCGAGGACGCGGGCGAGGGCCTCACGGACGGCGTCGGGCTTCACCGAGGGGTCGTCGAGGTTGAAGAACATGAAGCGGACCGAGGCTCCCTGGGTCTCGGTCAGCTTGACGTCCTGGACCGTGCCCTGCTCGAGCTCGTTGATCTGGTCGGCCGTGAGGGTGCGGTTCACCAGGTCGACTTCGCCGGCCTTGAGCGCCTTCAGCATCTCGGGGGCCGAGGGGAAGAAGCGGACCTCGACCTTGTCGTTGGCGCGCTTGTTGAACAGGCCGGTGTAGTTCGGGTTGGCGCTGAGGACCGCCTTGCCGTTCTCCCACGAGTCCAGCTTGTACGGGCCGGAGCCCTCCATCTTCAGGCCCTTGAGCGGCTCGGTGGCGCTGTAGACCTCGCTGTCGACGATGGCCGCGGCCGGGGTCGCCAGCTTGTAGGGGAAGGTGGCGTCGGAGGCCTTGAGGTGGAAGACGACGGTCTTCGGGTCCGGGGCCTCGACGCTGTCGATGCCCACCAGGAGGCTCGCCGGGCCGATGTCGCTGTTGATCTTCATCACGCGGTCGACCGAGAACTTGACGTCCTCGGAGGTGAGGTCGTGACCGTTGGCGAACTTCATGCCGTCGCGCAGCGTGCAGCGGTACGTCTCCGACTTGGTGTCGGAGAACCCGCAGGACTTGGCGGCGTCCGGCTCGGGGGTGGTGGAGCTGCGCGAGTAACCGAGCAGCATCTGGAAGGTGTTGTTGAAGAAGCTGTACGTGCCGCCGTCGTAGGCCGTGGCCGGGTCGAGGGGGGAAGGCTGGTCCGCGGACACCTCGATGGGGTCCGTGGTGCCGATGACGACCGCGTCACCGCCACCGCCACCGCCGGTCGAGTCACCGCACCCGGCGAGTACGGGCGCGGCGAGACCCAGCAGGGCCGGCAGCACCAGTAGCTTGCGATTCATCCTCGTTGTTCTCCCTCTTCCGGCCCCCGGCCGCGCAGTGTTGAGCGGGGCGACGATACCCGGAATTGCGGGGCCCCGGCATTCCGGCGGACCGCCCCCGAACACGGAGAAGTTGAGTCCACGTCACGGCTGGATAACAGGGTGTGCCGTACCGATATCCGGACAGCGGAACGAACAGGCCGCCGCTCCCCCAATCCGGACACAACCACTCCGACCGCATGGCGATGTGACGGCGCGGAGCACGCCCGGGGCGCCCTGTCGAGACCGGCGGATGTGAAAAGTATCACGCCCCGAGGTACTGGCCGGTAAACAATTCGGCGCCCCGAATCGTCACGGAAAATAGCCGGGCAGGCGCCCAGAGTTTCCGTTCAATTCACGGCGACTCTCAGTGAACGGTTGTAATCAGAGAGCGCAGAAATGGCACGTCGACCCCTTCCAGGGAGCGGACCACGGTCCGCCCGGGGGCCGGCGCGACGGCGGCGACGGACGGGACGGCCACGACCCGGCAGCCGGCGGCCTCGGCGGCCGCCACCCCGGTGGGGGTGTCCTCGACGACCACGCAGCGTGACGGGTCCGCGCCCAGCCGCGCGGCGGCCAGCAGGTAGGGGTCCGGGTACGGCTTGGTCCGCTCGATCTCGTCCCCGGCGAGGGAGAAGGCGAAGTGGTGGGAGCCGAGGGAGAGCATGACGGCGTCGATGATGCGCCGGTGGGAGGCGGAGACCAGCGCGGCGGGCACACCGTGCGCGGCCAGGTCGGTCAGCAGCCGCTGGGCACCCGGCATCAGCGGCACACCGCGGCCGATGAGCTCGACGAAGCGCAGGTTGATCAGGGTGGACAGTTCGGCGAGCGTGGCGTCCGTTCCGGTGACCGAGATGAGGTGTCCCAGGCTGCGGGCCATGGGGCCGCCGACGACGACCTCGCGGTGGGTGTCGTCCAGGACGTGGCCGAGTTCGGCGAACACCTCGACCTCGGCGTTCCACCAGAAGCCCTCGGTGTCGACCAGCGTGCCGTCCATGTCCAGGAGCACGGCCTGCAGGCCCGCCTCCCGGGCGGGCAGGATCTCGATGGCGGGAATACCGCTCGTCATGCGCCCCACTCCTCTGCTTCCAGGGGGCACAAAGGCCGGTCGCCTCGCGCCCGGGTGGTGGGGGCGTGCGACCGGCCAGGTGCCGTATCGGACCGTCCAGTGTACGACGTACGTCCGGCTACCGCGCGTTGAAGTACTTGGCCTCCGGGTGGTGGATGACGATCGCGTCGGTGGACTGCTCCGGATGGAGCTGGAACTCCTCCGAGAGGCGGACCCCGATGCGCTCCGGCTCCAGCAGCTCCGCGATCTTGGCGCGGTCCTCCAGGTCGGGGCAGGCGCCGTAGCCCAGGGAGAAGCGGGCGCCCCGGTACTTCAGGGCGAACATGTCCTCCATGGCGGCCGGGTCCTCCCCGGCGAAGCCGAGTTCGGAGCGGACCCGGGCGTGCCAGTACTCGGCGAGGGCCTCGGCGAGCTGGACGGACAGGCCGTGCAGCTCGAGGTAGTCGCGGTAGGCGTCGGCGGCGAACAGTTCGTTGGCCGCCTCGGAGATCCGGTTGCCGACGGTGACGACCTGCAGGCCGACGACGTCGGTCTCGCCGGACTCCTCGGGGCGGAAGAAGTCCGCCAGGCACAGGCGGCGGCCGCGGCGCTGGCGCGGGAAGGTGAAGCGGGTCCGTTCGGTGCCGTCCTCGTGGAGGATGATCAGGTCGTCGCCCTTGGAGACGCAAGGGAAGTAGCCCTGGACGACGGCGGCCTCGAGCAGTCCCTCGCTCTGCAGCCGGTCCAGCAGCCCGCGCAGCCGCGGGCGGCCCTCGGTCTCCACCAGTTCCTCGTACGTGGGGCCGCCGGCGCGCGCCTGCTTCAGTCCCCACTGGCCCTTGAAGAGCGCGCCCTCGTCCAGCCAGGACGCGTAGTCCTTGAGCGGGATGCCCTTGACGACCCGGGAGCCCCAGAACGGCGGGGTGGGCACCGGGTTGTCGACGGCGACGTCGGAGCGGATCTGGCCGCGGTTCTCCTCGGGCTCGGGGACGACGCCCGCGCGGGCCGCCACGCGGCGCTGCTTCAGCTCGGGGAGGGTGGCGCCGGGCACGCCGCGCTTGACGGCGATGAGGGCGTCCATCAGGCGCAGCCCCTCGAAGGCGTCGCGGGCGTAGCGGACCTCGCCCTCGTAGAGCTCGTGGAGGTCCTGCTCGACGTAGGCGCGGGTGAGGGCGGCGCCGCCGAGGATGACCGGGTAGGTGGCGGCGAGGCCGCGCTGGTTCAGCTCCTCCAGGTTCTCCTTCATGATCACCGTGGACTTCACCAGCAGGCCGGACATGCCGATGACGTCGGCGGAGTGCTCGCCCGCGGCGTCCAGGATCGCCGAGACGGGCTGCTTGATGCCGAGGTTGACGACGTTGTAGCCGTTGTTGGACAGGATGATGTCCACGAGGTTCTTGCCGATGTCGTGGACGTCGCCGCGGACGGTGGCCAGCACGATGGTGCCCTTGCCGGAGGCGTCGGACTTCTCCATGTGCGGTTCGAGGTGGGCGACGGCCGTCTTCATCACCTCGGCCGACTGCAGGACGAACGGCAGCTGCATCTGGCCGGAGCCGAAGAGCTCGCCGACGACCTTCATGCCCTCCAGGAGGGTGTCGTTGACGATCTCGAGGGCGGGCCGCGTCGTCAGGGCCTCGTCGAGGTCCGCCTCCAGGCCGTTCTTCTCGCCGTCGATGATGCGCCGCTGCAGCCGCTCCTCCAGCGGCAGCGCGGCCAGTTCCTCGGCGCGGCTCGCCCGGACGGACTTGGTGTCGACCCCCTCGAAGAGCTCCAGGAAGCGCTGCAGCGGGTCGTAGCCCTCGCGGCGCCGGTCGTGCACCAGGTCCAGGGCGACCTCGCGCTGCTCCTCGGGGATGCGGGCGATCGGCAGGATCTTGGAGGCGTGCACGATCGCCGAGTCCAGGCCGGCCTCGACGCACTCGTGGAGGAAGACCGAGTTCAGCACCATGCGGGCGGCCGGGTTGAGGCCGAAGGAGATGTTGGACAGGCCGAGGGTGGTCTGCACGTCGGGGTGGCGGCGCTTGAGCTCGCGGATCGCCTCGATGGTGGCGATGCCGTCCTTGCGGGACTCCTCCTGGCCGGTGGCGATGGTGAAGGTCAGGCAGTCGACGATGATGTCGCCCTCGTCGATGCCCCAGTTGCCGGTCAGGTCGGCGATGAGCCGTTCGGCGACGGCCACCTTGCTCTCGGGGGTGCGGGCCTGGCCCTCCTCGTCGATGGTGAGGGCGATCAGGGCGGCGCCGTGCTCGGCCGCGAGGCGGGTGGTGCGGGCGAAGCGGGAGTCGGGGCCGTCGCCGTCCTCGTAGTTGACGGAGTTGATCACGGCGCGGCCGCCGAGCTTCTCCAGGCCGGCGCGGAGCACCTCGGGCTCGGTGGAGTCCAGGACGATCGGCAGGGTGGAGGCGGTGGCCAGGCGTCCGGCGATCTCGTTCATGTCGGCGACGCCGTCGCGGCCGACGTAGTCGACGCACAGGTCGAGGAGGTGGGCGCCCTCGCGGATCTGCTCGCGGGCCATCTCCACGCAGTCGTCCCAGCGCCCGTCCAGCATGGCCTCGCGGAACTTCTTGGAGCCGTTGGCGTTGGTGCGTTCGCCGATGGCGAGGTACGAGGTGTCCTGGCGGAAGGGGACGGTCTGGTAGAGCGAGGAGGCGCCCGCCTCGGGGCGCGGCGTGCGGGGGGTGACCTGGTGGCCGCGGACCCGCTCGACGACCTGGCGCAGGTGTTCGGGGGTGGTGCCGCAGCAGCCGCCGACCAGGGCGAGTCCGTACTCGCGGACGAAGGCCTCCTGCGCGTCGGCGAGACCCTCGGGGTCGAGGGGGAAGTGGGCGCCGTCCTTGCCGAGGATGGGCAGTCCCGCGTTGGGCATGCAGGAGATGCCGACGCGGGCGTGGCGGGCGAGGTAGCGCAGGTGCTCGCTCATCTCGGCGGGGCCGGTGGAGCAGTTCAGGCCGATGGTGTCGATGCCGAGCGGTTCCAGTGCGGTCAGCGCGGCCCCGATCTCGGAGCCCAGCAGCATGGTGCCGGTGGTCTCGACGGCGACCTGGACGAAGAGCGGCAGGTCGAGTCCGGCCTCGGCGAGCGCTTCCTTGGTGCCGAGCACGGCGGCCTTGATCTGCAGCAGGTCCTGGCAGGTCTCGACGAGGAGGGCGTCGGCGCCGCCGGAGACGAGGCCTGCGGCGTTCTGCCGGAAGCCCTCCTTGAGGACGGCGTAGTCGACGTGACCGAGCGTCGGCAGCTTGGTGCCGGGCCCGATGGAGCCGATGACCCAGCGCAGGCGGCCGTCCGCGGCGGAGAACTCGTCGGCGACCTCGCGGGCGATCCGGGCGCCGGCCTCGGAGAGCTCGAAGATGCGGTCGGCGATGTCGTACTCGCCGAGGGCGGAGAAGTTGGCGCCGAAGGTGTTGGTCTCCACGCAGTCCACGCCGACGGCGAAGTACTCGCGGTGGACGGAGGCGACGATGTCGGGGCGGGAGACGTTGAGGACCTCGTTGCAGCCCTCGTGCCCCTGGAAGTCGTCGAGGGTGGGGTTCTGCGCCTGGAGCATCGTGCCCATCGCCCCGTCGGCGACGACCACCCGTGTCGCCAGGGCCTCTCGCAGTGCTGCGCCTCGGGCACCGCTCGTGGACGGAAGGGACGGCTGGGCCATGGGTGTGCTCCCTGGGATGCGACGGCTGTCGGCTTGGTGTGTGCCGGTCCTGCTGGTACACACCAGGCCAGCGTAGCCGTGCCCCCGGATTCCGCCGCGGGGCATTCCGAGGGGCGGACGGCGGTGCCACACTCTTCTCTGGGATGATGGCGGTCGGCATCGTCTGACATCGTTCAGCATTGTCGAATCAGTCATCGAGGCGCGTGGTCGTTCCTAACGGAGGGGTTGTTCATGCCAGGTCCCATCCAGTCGCTCGCCAGGGCGGCCGCGATCCTGCGCCTGCTGGCCGGCGGAGAGCGCAGGCTCGGCCTGTCGGACGTGGCCTCCTCCCTGGGCCTGGCGAAGGGCACCGCGCACGGCATCCTGCGCACGCTGCAGCAGGAGGGCTTCGTCGAGCAGGACCCGGTCTCCGGGCGCTACCAGCTGGGGGCGGAACTGCTGCGGCTGGGCAACAGCTACCTGGACGTGCACGAACTGCGGGCACGCGCCCTGGTGTGGACCGACGACCTGGCGCGCTCCAGCGGCGAGGCCGTCTACCTGGGGGTGCTGCACCAGCAGGGGGTGCTCATCGTCCACCACGTCTTCCGTCCGGACGACAGCCGTCAGGTGCTGGAGGTCGGGGCCATGCACCCGCTGCACAGCAGCGCGCTGGGCAAGGTGCTGTCGGCGTACGACCCGGTGGCGCACAGCGAGGTGGTCGAGATGGAGCGCGAGCCGCTGACGGCGCGCACCGTCACGGAGGGAGTGGCGTTCGAGGGTGTGCTGGATCTCACCCGCGCCCGCGGCTGGAGCGCCGACCTGGAGGAGACCTGGGACGGCGTGGCCTCCATCGCCGCGCCCATCCACGACCGGCACCGGATGACCGTGGGGGCGGTGGCCGTCACCGGCGCGGTCGAACGGGTCTGCGCGGACGGCGAGATCAGGCCCCAACTGGTCGCGGCCGTAAGGGACTGCGCCAGGGCGGTCTCGCGCGACCTGGGCGCCGGCCGCTTCTGACGCCCGGACGACCCCCGGACGGCGCCCGGAGGACACCTGGACGGCGCCCGGCCGAACGCGCCGACTCGGAGACCTTTCCGCAACCTGACGAACCCTTGACGGGTCCGGTCGCGCAGGAGAACACTCTCGTTCGACGGTCGACATTGTCGAACACCAGCCGACGAGTCGGTAAGGTGTACGTAACCGTGGGACCGCCGAGGGCCTGGTGACAGGCCCACGGACTTCGGAACGGGACCGGGGTCCGCCTTCCCCTGGACGAAGGACAAAGGAGTCGCGAGTGTCCAGCGACCACATCTTCATCGGCGAGACCATCGGTACCGCTGTTCTGATCCTCCTCGGCGGCGGCGTCTGCGCGGCTGTCACCCTCAAGGGATCCAAGGCCCGTAACGCCGGCTGGGTGGCCATCACCTTCGGTTGGGGCTTCGCGGTCCTGGCCGGCGCCTACATCTCCGGTTCCCTCTCCGGCGCCCACCTGAACCCCGCCGTCACGATCGGTCTCGCGGTCGACAGCGGCGAGTGGGGCAAGGTCCCGGTCTACCTGGCCGGCCAGATGCTCGGCGCGATGATCGGCGCGGCCCTGGTGTGGATCACCTACTACGGCCAGTTCCAGGCCCACCTGACGGACGCCGAGATCACCGGCGGCCCGGGGGCGCAGGCCACCGCGGCCGCCGAGAAGCAGACCACGGGCCCCGGCCCGGTGCTGGGCATCTTCTCCACCGGCCCCGAGATCCGCAACGTCGCACAGAACCTCGCCACGGAGATCATCGGCACCTTCGTCCTGGTGCTGTTCATCCTGACCCTCGGCCTCACCAAGGGCCTCGCGGTCTCGGGTACCGGCACGCTGATGGTGGCGCTGGTCGTGGTCGGCATCGGCCTCTCGCTGGGCGGGCCGACCGGATACGCCATCAACCCCGCACGCGACCTCGGTCCGCGCATCGTGCACGCCCTGCTGCCGCTGCCCAACAAGGGCGGCTCCGACTGGCGGTACGCCTGGATACCCGTCGTCGGCCCGATCGTCGGTTCGGTCCTCGCGGCCGGCCTGTACAAGATCGCATTCTGAGAAGCAGCCCCGACTTCCCAAGGACCCGAGGAGCACACCGTGACCGACGCCCACACCACCGGCCCGTTCATCGCGGCCATCGACCAGGGCACCACGTCCTCGCGCTGCATCATCTTCGACAAGGACGGCCGGATCGTCTCGGTCGGCCAGAAGGAGCACGAGCAGATCTTCCCCAAGCCGGGGTGGGTCGAGCACGACGCCGCCGAGATCTGGACCAACGTGCAGGAGGTCGTCGAGGAGGCGGTCCACAAGGCCGGCATCACCTCCGCCGACGTCAAGGCCATCGGCATCACCAACCAGCGCGAGACCACCGTCCTGTGGGACAAGAACACCGGTGAGCCGGTGCACAACGCCCTGGTCTGGCAGGACACCCGCACCGACGCCCTGTGCAAGGAACTCGGCCGCAACGTCGGGCAGGACCGTTTCCGCCGGGAGACCGGACTGCCGCTGGCCTCCTACTTCGCCGGACCCAAGATCCGCTGGCTGCTCGACAACGTCGAGGGCCTGCGCGAGCGCGCCGAGGCCGGGGACATCCTCTTCGGCACCATGGACAGCTGGGTGATCTGGAACCTGACCGGCGGCGTCGACGGCGGACGGCACGTCACCGACGTGACCAACGCCTCCCGCACCCTGCTGATGAACCTGCACACCCTCGACTGGGACGACAAGATCCTCCAGTCGATCGAGGTGCCCGCCGCGGTGCTCCCGGAGATCCGCTCCTCCGCCGAGGTGTACGGCGAGGCCGCCTCCGGCGCCCTGGCCGGCGTACCGGTCGCCTCCGCGCTCGGCGACCAGCAGGCGGCCCTGTTCGGCCAGACCTGCTACTCCGAGGGCGAGGCCAAGTCCACCTACGGCACCGGCACCTTCCTGCTGATGAACACCGGCGAGAAGCCGATCAACAGCTACAACGGCCTGATCACCACCGTCGGCTACCGCATCGGTGACCAGAAGCCGGTGTACGCCCTGGAGGGCTCGATCGCCGTCACCGGTTCGCTGGTGCAGTGGATGCGCGACCAGATGGGCCTGATCAAGACCGCGGCCGAGATCGAGACCCTCGCCCTGTCGGTGGAGGACAACGGCGGCGCGTACTTCGTGCCCGCCTTCTCCGGTCTGTTCGCCCCGTACTGGCGCTCCGACGCCCGCGGTGTGATCGCCGGCCTCACCCGGTACGTCACCAAGGCGCACATCGCCCGCGCCGTGCTGGAGGCGACCGCCTGGCAGACCCGGGAGATCGTCGACGCCATGACCAAGGACTCGGGCGTGGAGCTCACCGCGCTCAAGGTCGACGGCGGCATGACCGCGAACAACCTGCTGATGCAGACCCTCGCCGACTTCCTGGACGCACCGGTCGTGCGCCCGCTGGTCGCCGAGACCACCTGCCTGGGCGCCGCGTACGCGGCCGGCCTCGCGGTGGGCTTCTGGTCGGACACCGACGAGCTGCGCGCCAACTGGCGCCGGGCCGCCGAATGGACCCCCCGTATGGACGCCGAGGTCCGCGACCGCGAGTACAAGGACTGGCTCAAGGCCGTCGAGCGGACCATGGGCTGGATCGAAGAGGAGCACTGAACCGAACATGACCACCACGCAGCACGTCCCGGCGCTCGGGACGCGTCCGACCGCCGGCCGTAACCCGGGCCGCGCCGAGACCCGGGAACTGCTGAGCCGCGCCACCTACGACCTGCTGGTCATCGGCGGCGGCATCCTGGGCACCTCCGTGGCATGGCACGCCGCGCAGTCGGGGCTGCGGGTGGCGATGGTGGACGCCGGCGACTTCGCCGGCGCCACCAGCTCGGCCTCCTCCAAGCTCGTCCACGGCGGTCTGCGCTACCTGCAGACCGGCGCGGTCAAGCTGGTGGCGGAGAACCACATGGAACGGCGGGTCCTGGCCAGGGACGTGGCTCCGCACCTGGTCAACCCGCTCACCTTCCACCTGCCGGTCTACAAGGGCGGCCCGGTCGGCGCGGCCAAGCTCGGCGCGGGCGTCTTCGCCTACTCGGCGCTGTCCGCCTTCGGCGACGGGGTCGGCAGGATCATCTCCCCGGCAAGGGCGGCGGCCGCCAACCCCGCCCTGCGCACGGAGAACCTCAAGGCCGTCGCGGTCTACTACGACCACCAGATGAACGACTCCCGGATGGCCGTCATGACGGTGCGCGCCGCCGTCGAGGCGGGTGCCGTCGTCCTCAACCACGCCGAGGTCACCGGACTGCGCTTCACCCGCGGCCGGGTCACCGGAGCCGACCTCGAGGACCGTTTGGACGGTACCGCGTTCGGCGTGGACGCGCGGCTGGTGCTCAACGCGACCGGCCCCTGGGTCGACCACCTGCGGCGGATGGAGGACACGGGCGCCGCCCCCAGCATCCGGCTGTCCAAGGGCGCCCACATCGTGCTGAAGCGCAAGGCCCCGTGGCGGGCGGCCATGGCCACCCCGATCGACAAGTACCGCATCACCTTCGCCCTGCCGTGGGAGGACCAGCTGCTGCTGGGCACCACGGACGAGGAGTACACCGGCGACCCGGCGGACGTGCGGGCCACCGATGCCGACATCCGCCAGATCCTGGACGAGGCCTCGCACTCCGTGCGGGACGAGCACCTGTCCCCCGACCTGATCACCTACGCCTTCGCGGGCCTGCGGGTGCTGCCCGGCGGCCCCGGCGGCGTGGAGAAGGCCAAGCGCGAGACCGTCGTCAGCGAGGGCAGCGGCGGCATGCTGTCGGTGGCGGGCGGCAAGTGGACGACGTACCGGCACATCGGCCGCACCGTCATCGCCAAGCTCGCCAAGCTGCCCGGCGGTCCGCTGAACGAGGACATGGAGCCCCTGGACCACCTGCCGCGCCGGGTGCCGCTGCCCGGCGTCGCCAACCCCAACGCGGTCGCCCACCGGCTGCTGGTCGACCGCGACCCGGGCCACCGCATCGACCCGCTGACCGCGCGTCACCTCGCCACCCACTACGGCGCGCTGTCCTTCGACATCGCCCGCATGGTGAACGAGGACCCGGCGCTCGGCGAGCGGATCCACCCGGACGCACCGGAGATATGGGCCCAGGTCGTGTACGCCCGCGACCACGAGTGGGCCGAGTCGGCGGACGACGTGCTGCGCCGCCGCACCACCCTGACGGTGCGCGGCCTGGACACCGCGGACGTCCGGGAGCGGGTCGAGTCGCTGCTGGCCGCCCGGCGCGACTGACACCCCCGGCCCGTGGGCCCGGGCGCCCCGGGGCGAGCGGAAGGACCTCCCCGCTCACCCCGGACGCCCGGGCCGCCGCGTTTCCGGCGGGACGTAGACGTCCGCGAGCCCTTGTGCGTCGGCGTACGAGGGCAGGCCCGCGGGGAGCGGTGCGCCGTGCAGGGCGTGCCCGGCGGTGTCGACGGCGGCGTGGAGCGCGGCACGGAAGAGCAGCGAGCCGGTGCTGACCCGGCTCACCCCGAGCGCGGCGAGGCGGGGCAGCCCCGGGCCGCCGGGCGGCAGCAGGACGTTGAGCGGGGCGTCGAGGTCCGCGGCGAGCGAGGCGATGTCGCCGTCGTCGGCGAGGCCGGGCACGAAGATCCCGTCGGCGCCGGCCGCGAGGTAGGCGGCGGCGCGGCGGCGGGTCTCGTCCCGTGGGTCCTCGGTGGTGCCGAGCCAGTAGCTGTCGGTGCGGGCGTTGACGAACAGCCCGGGGGCGGCGCCCTTGACCGCGGCGATGAGGGCGCACTGCGCGGCGGTGTCGGTCAGGCCCGCCCCGCCGGGGCGGCCGTCCTCGATGTTGACGCCCGCGACGCCCAGCCGCTCCAGGCCGGCGGCGAGTTCGGCGACGTCCTCGGGCGCGCCGCCGAAGCCCGCCTCGATGTCGACGCTGACCAGGACGGGCAGCCGCACGAGGTCGCGGGCCAGCCACAGGGTCGTCTCCCGGGTGGCGCCGGCCGCGTCCGGCAGGCCCGCCGCGGCGGCGACGCCCAGGCTCGTGGTGCCGATCGCCGGGTGGCCGCGGGCGGCGAGGGCGGCCGCGGAGGCGCGGTCCCACGCGCACGGCAGGAAGAGCGGGCGGCCTGCCCGGTGGAGGGCGCGGAAGGCCTCGAAGCGGTTCATGCGGTGGGTGCCTCCAGGGCGTCGGGCGCGATGCCCAGGTGGGTGCGCAGGGCGGCCCGGCCCCGCGCGGTGGTCTTCAGGGCCCGGCCGCTGCCGATGCGCACGCACCAGCCGGACGCGAGGGCGTGCGCGCACAGCGCGGCCCCGGCGACGCCCGCCAGGTGCGGCCGGCGCTCCGTCCAGTCCAGGCAGGGCCGGGCGAGCGGACGGCGGCCGGTGCGGGCGGCGGCCAGGTCGACACCGAGTCCGGCGAACCACTCCACGCCCTCGTCGGTGAGGGCGAAGCCGGTGCGCTGGGTGAGCAGTCCGCGCTCGGTCATGGCGTCCGTGACGAGGATGCCCAGGCGTCCGGCGAGGTGGTCGTAGCAGGTCCGGGCGCGGGCCATGGCGCTCCCGGCACCCGCCTGCGCGAGGGTGCGCGGCGCGGGCGGCGGCCCGGCGTGTGCGGCGAGGTCCTCGACGAGCTGCGCGGTACGGGCGTCGGCGAGGCGTACGTAGCGGTGCCGGCCCTGGCGTTCCTCGGCGAGCAGTCCGCCCGCGACGAGCCGGCCGAGGTGCTCGCTGGCGGTCGAGGGCGCCACGCCGGTGTGCCGGGCCAGCTCGCCCGCCGTCCAGGCCCGGCCGTCGAGCAGCGCCAGGCACATCGCCGCCCTCGTCTCGTCGGCGAGCAGCGCCGCGAGGGCGGCGAGGGCGCTTCCCGCGTGGTTGTTCCGCACCATGTCCCCAGCATGCGCCCTGGACGTTTCGGCGCGCGCCGAACCGTCGCGGGCGTGCCCCGCGGCCGTCCGCAGCGGTCCACGGCCGTCCGCGGCTTGACAGGACGTCAGCCGAGGCCCCACCCTTTCATCACTTGCTTAGTGAAAGGGTGTTTCGCGCATGGTCGAGTTCCGCATCGACCGCCGCAGCGGTGTCGCCACGTACCTCCAGATCGTCCAGCAGACCAAACAGGCCCTGCGGCTGGGGCTGCTGGAGCCCGGCGACCGGCTGCCGACGGCCCGCGAGGTCGTCGCGGCGACCGCCGTCAACCCCAACACCGTGCTCAAGGCCTACCGCGAACTGGAGCGCGAGGGCCTGGTGGAGGCGCGCCGGGGCCTGGGCACCTTCGTCCAGAAGTCGCTGGGCGCCGGCCCGGCCGACTCGCCGCTCGCCGGCGAACTGGCCGACTGGATGCGCCGGGCACGCGTCGCCGGCCTCGACCGCGAGGACGCGGCGGCGCTGTTCCACTCCGTACTGGACCAGGAGTTCTCCGAGGGAGAGAGATGAACCAGGAAGCGGCCGCCCTCGAGGCGGCCGGGCTCGGCATGCGCTACGCGTGGGGCCGGGACCCCGTCCTGCGGGACTGTTCCTTCCGGCTTCCGGCCGGCCGGATCTGCGCGCTCGTCGGCCCCAACGGCGCGGGCAAGTCGACGCTGCTCGCGCTCGCCGCGGGGCTGCTGCGCCCCACCGAGGGGGAACTCCGCGTGTACGGCACGGCGCCCGGCGCGGCCCGCGCGCGGCTGGCGTACGTCGCCCAGGACAAGCCGCTCCACCCGCAGCTCACCGTGGCGGCGACCCTGCGGCTCGGCGCCGAACTCAACCCGGGCCGCTGGGACCGGGAGGCCGCCGAACGGGTCGCCTACGGCGGCGGCCTGACGCCCGGTACGCGCGTCCGCTCCCTCTCCGGCGGGCAGCGCACCCGCGTGGCGCTCGCCCTGGCCCTGGGCAAGCGGGCCGAACTGCTGCTCCTGGACGAGCCGATGGCCGACCTCGACCCGCTCTCCCGCCACGAGCTGACCGGCGCCCTCATGGCTTCGGCGGCCGAGCGCGGTACCACCATCGTGATCTCCTCGCACGTCGTCGCCGAACTCGAGGGCGTCTGCGACCACCTGCTGCTGCTCGGCGGGGGCCGGGTCCGGCTGGCCGGCGACACCGACGACCTGCTGGCCGCGCACCGCAGACTCACCGGCACCGGCGCGGACTTCGGCCCCCACACCGTCGTCGAGGAGCACGCCAACGGGCGCGGACGCACCGCGCTGGTCCGCCCCGTAGGAGCGCCGGAGGGCGACTGGCTCGTGGAGGAGCCCACCCTCGAGGAGCTGGTCCTCGCCCATCTGCGCAACCCCGGGACGCCCGCCCTGCTCATCGCCGACGCCCCGCCCGCCCCCCGCCAGGAGATCGCCGTATGACCGCCGTCGCCCCCGCCCCCCGACCGCCGCTCCTGCGCGGCGTGCCCTGGTCGGTGCTGCGCCTGCACCGTACGGCGCTGTGGCTGTGGATCGCCTTCGTCGCGGCCGGATCCGGCTGGCTGCTGTGGTCGTACGAGCCGGGCGGAACGTCCCCGGTACCGGGCTCCCGTCCGTTCGACGACTTCGCCGCCCTCCATCTCACCGCCCGCGCGATCCTGCTCCTCCCGTTCGTCGTGGCCGTCTACGCCGGCGGCGCGCTGATCGGCCGTGAGGTGGAGAACGGCACGGCCGCATTCGCCTGGACCCAGTCGGTGAGTCCGGCGAGCTGGCTCGCCGCCAGACTCGCCGTGCCCGCCCTGCTGCTCGCCACCGGCATGACCGTCCTCACGCTGCTCTTCCGGTGGGTGTGGACCTCGGGCGACGCCGCCCAGGCCCCCGGGTGGTACGAGACGGACATCTTCTTCGCCGGCGGCCCCGTCGGGCTCGCACACGTCCTGCTCGGCCTGGCGCTGGGCGCCGGGGGCGGCCTGTTGATGCGGCGCGCGCTCAGTGGCCTCGGCCTGGCCTTCTTCGCCACCCTCCTGATCCACGTCGTCCTCTCCACGGTCCGGTCCCATTTGTGGCCGACGACCCGGTGGACCGGCATCCAGGCGGCCCACCTGCCCGGCAGTGCCGACCGGATCGAGCTCGGCGTCGTCACCTCCGACGGAAGATCACTGGCCGGTCCGCAGTGCAATCTGGATCTGCCGACGGATCTCCACCGGTGCCTGGCCGACTTCGGTGCCGCCGACGCCTACGCCGTGGTCCACCCCGCCTCGCACTTCTGGCCGCTGCAGCTCGTCGAGACCGGCATCGTGCTGGCCCTCGCCGCCCTCGCCGGCTGGGCCGCCTTCGCGCTGCTCCGCCGTCGGACCGACTGAGGCGGGGCCATAGGCTGATCCGCACAGCATCGTCCCGCCCGGCCCGGAGGCCCGATGACCACGGATCAGCTGCCCATCTCCCGCATCCCGCGTACGGGGCTGCCCCGGCACGCGGTCGTCGTGGGCGACCCGGCGCGCGCCGCGGAGGTCGCCGCCCTGCTCACGGAGCCGCGCGAGGTGTCGCACCACCGCGAGTACCGCACCTTCACCGGCGCCTGGAGGGGCACCCCCGTCGTGGTGTCCTCGCACGGGGTCGGCGGGCCGGGCGCCATGTGCCTGTTCCAGGAACTGGCCGAGGCGGGCGTCGGCACGATCCTGCGCCTGGGCACGGCGGGCGCCATCCGCGCCGGCATAGGGGACGGCGACCTGGTGATCGCCGAGGCCGCGGTACGGGACGACGGGGTGACGCAGCAGTTGCTGCCGCCGGAGTACCCGGCGTACGCGGCGCCGGAGGCGGTGCTCGCGCTGCAGCGGGCGGCCCGGGCGGCGGGGGCGCCGCACCACCGGGGCGTGGTGTGGACGCGCGCGGCCTTCCAGCCGGGCTTCCTGCCGCTGCCCGGCGCCGCGTACGCGGCGGCCGGGATCGCCGCGATCGAGATGGAGCTGTCGGCGCTGCTGGTGCTGGCCTCGACGCGCGGCCTGGTGGCCGGCGGGGCGCTCGTCGTCGACGGCGCCAACGCCGACGACCTGGTCGACGTGGAGGCCACGGGCGGCTACGACCCGCACCGGGCGGTGGTCGCCGAGGGGGTCGCCCGTGGCAGCCGGGTAACGTTGGACGCCTTGCATCTGCTGGCCACCGAGTACGGAAGCGACGAGAAGTGAGCGCTCAGGACGCCGATCTGCTGGTGCACGGCGGCGATGTGCTGACCGTCGACGCGGCGGGCACCGTCGTCACCGACGGGGCGGTCGCCGTGCGGGACGGCGAGATCGTCGCCGTGGGCCCCACCGCGCAGGTGCGCGCGGCCCATCGCGCCGCCGAGGAGATCGACGCCACGGGGTGCCTGGTGCTCCCCGGGCTGGTCAACACCCACACCCACCTGGCGATGACCCTGCTGCGGGGCTGCGCCGACGACGTCGACCTGCAGGAGTTCCTGGCCCGGGTGATCCCCCGCGAGGCCGAGCTGCTCTCGCCGCGGGCGGTGGCCGCGGGCGTGCGGGTGGCCGTGGCGGAGAGCGTACGGGCCGGGGTGACCACGGGCCTGGACATGTACTGGTTCCACGAGGCCGCCGAGGAGGCCGCGCGGGCGGCGGGCTGGCGGCTGCTGGCCGGACCGACCTTCATGGACGTGCCCGGGCCGCCGGACGGCCGGCCCTACGGCGACCGGATGGCCTGGGCCGCCGCCGACCTGGCCGCGCGTACCGCCCGGACACCCGGCACCCGGCCGGTGGTCTTCGCGCACAGCGCCTACACCCTCGCCCCCGAGCAGCTCGTCGCGATCAGCGCGCTGGCCCGTGAGCACGGCGCGCTGCTGCACGTCCACGCGGCGGAGAACGCGGCCGAGGTCGCGACGGTGGTCGAGGCGCACGGCAAGCGGCCGGTCGAGCTGCTGGACTCCCTCGGGGTCCTCGGGCCCGACGTGCTGCTGGCGCACGCCGTGGACCTGACCGACGGGGAGATCGCCGCCCTGGCCAGGACCGGCACCGCCGTCGCGCACTGCCCGGTCTCCAACCTGAAGCTGGGCTGCGGCATCGCCCGCGTCCCGGAGCTGCTGGCCGCCGGGGTCACCGTCGGGCTCGGCACCGACGGGGTGGTGAGCTCCAACACCCTCGACGTCCTGGGCGCGGTGCGGGCCGCCGCGCTGGTGCACAAGGCCGGCGGCGACCCGACCGCCGTCGGCGCGCAGCAGGCGGTGCGGATGGCGACGATCGAGGCCGCCCGCGCGCTGGGCCTCGCCGACCAGCTGGGCTCCCTGGAGCCGGGCAAGCGCGCCGACCTGGCCGTGCTCGACCTCGGCGGGCCGCACCTCACGCCGCGCCACGACCCCTGGTCGATGCTGGCGTACGCGGCCGCCGCGGCGGACGTACGGGACACCGTCGTCGACGGCCGGGTCCTGATGCGCGACCGCGTGCTGCTCACCCTCGACGAGCCGGCCGCGCTGCGCGAGGTGGAGGCGCTGGAGCTGGAGCACCCCGCGTGACCTCCGCCGTCGAACCCACGCGTGGCTTCACCGGGCGCAGCCGCGCCGCCGACCGCGATCCGCGGCTGCCTCCCGGCCAGTACGACGCCCGCGACACCTGGCCGGTCCTCTCCGCCGAGGTCACGCCCGTGATCGCGGCGGCGGACTGGACGCTGCGGGTGGACGGGCTGGTGGACCGCCCGCGCACCTGGGACTGGGACGCGGCGCACGCCCTGCCCGGCTCCGAGTACCGGGGCGACATCCACTGCGTGACCGGCTGGTCCAAGTTCGGCGTGCGCTTCGGCGGGGTGTCGGTCGACGCCCTCCTGGAGGCGGCGCGCCCCTCCGCCGCGGCCACCCACGTCGTCGCCTGGTCCCACACCGGCTACGCCGCCAACCTGCCGCTCGCCGACGTCACCGGTGGCCGCGCCTGGATCGTCTGGGAGTACGACGGCGCCCCGCTCGCCGCCGAGCACGGCGGCCCGGCCCGGCTGGTCGTCCCGCACCTGTACTTCTGGAAGAGCACCAAGTGGATCGCGGGCCTGCGCCTGCTCGACCACGACGAGTCGGGCTTCTGGGAGCAGAACGGCTACCACCACCGGGGCAACCCCTGGCAGGAGCAGCGCTACGCCCATGACTGACCTCGCCGCCCCCGTCCCGGCGTTCGTCCCGCCGACCCGGTTCGCCGTGCCCGGCAGGATCGCGGTCCCCGAGGCCGCGTCCTCGGTCTGGCGGCGCGCGGTGATCACGGAGATCCGCCGGGAGACCCCGCGCACCTCCACCTTCCGCCTCGCGGTGCCCGGCTGGGCGGGCCACCGGCCCGGCCAGTACCTGACGCTGCGCCTCACGGCCCCCGACGGCTACACGGCGCAGCGCAACTACTCGGTCGCCTCCGCCCCCGACGCCTCCGGCCACATCGAGCTGACCCTGGACCACGTGGCCGGCGGCGAGGTCTCCGGGTACCTGCACACCGTCGCCCGGCCGGGCGACACCGTCGAGGTCCGCGGCCCGCACAGCGGCTTCTTCGCCTGGACGGGTGACCATCCGGCGCTGCTGCTGGGCGCCGGATCGGGCGTGGTCCCGCTCATGGCGATGGTGCGCCACCGCCGGCTGCGCGGCCTGGACGTACCGCTGCGGCTGATCGTCTCGGCCCGCACCCGCGAGGACCTGATCTACGCCGCCGAGTACGGCCCGGAGACGACCGTGCTGCTCACCCGCGCCGAGGGCCGCCTCACCGCGGCCCACCTGGCCCCGCACCTCGCGGATCCGCCGCCCGGCGGCTGGGAGGCGTACGTGTGCGGCGGCAACGGTTTCGCCGAGCACGCCTCGCGTCTGCTGGCGGACGCCGGGCAGCCGCTCGACCGGATCCGCATCGAGCGATTCGGCTGATCAGCGAGGTTCGGGTATCCTCCTCTTTACGTGATCTTCCGGGGCACAACTCCGGGGGACCTCACCGGGACGTGGCGCAGCTTGGTAGCGCACTTGACTGGGGGTCAAGGGGTCGCAGGTTCAAATCCTGTCGTCCCGACGGTGATTTCACAGGCCGGAGGCCGTGTCCGCAGCAGCGGACACGGCCTTCGCGCGTTCCGCGGCGCGGTTGGCCGCACGACGGTGGAGGAGCACCCCGCGGAGGGGCTTCCGGCGCGCGGCCGTGCGGGCATAATGGCCCGATACATCGGATGTCCGGGGAGGCGAGGGGCTCATGGCGGTCACCGACGAGGCGATCGAGAAGATCAAGGGGATGATCGTCTCCGGCGCGCTGCGCCCCGGCGACCGGCTCCCCAAGGAGAGCGAACTCGCCGCGGAGCTGGGGCTGTCGCGCAACTCCCTGCGTGAGGCGGTCCGCGCGCTGTCCCTGATCAGGATCCTGGACGTGCGGCAGGGCGACGGCACCTACGTCACCAGCCTGGACCCGCAGCTGCTGCTGGAGGCGCTGAGCTTCGTGGTGGACTTCCACCGCGACGACACCGTCCTGGAGTTCCTCGCGGTGCGCCGCATCCTGGAGCCGGCGGCGACGGCGATGGCGGCCACGCGCATCGCCGAGTCCCAGCTGGAGGCACTGACCGAGCAGCTGGAGGCACTGGGGACGACGCCGTCGGTGGAGGAACTGGTCGCGTGCGACCTGGAGTTCCACCGCGGCATCGTGCAGGCCTCGGGCAACTCGGTGCTGTGCTCGCTGCTGGACGGGCTGTCGGGACCGACGACCAGGGCGCGGATCTGGCGCGGGCTGACGCAGGAGGACGCGGTCAGCCGCACCCTGCACGAGCACCGGGCGATCCTGGCGGCCCTGCGGGACCGGGACGCCGAGGCGGCGCGTTCGTGGGCGACGGTGCACGTCGCCAGCGTGGAGCAGTGGCTGCGCTCCACGCTCTGACGTCCGGCGGGTGAACCGCACGGCGCCGGGGCGCGTCCGGTCCTTCGTAAGAGTGATCGAAAAGAGGGATCGGATGAATCCACGCTTCAGGCTGCGCCTGCGCCGCCCCTCGGCCCGCACGCTGCGCCGCGGCGCGCTGACGGCCGTCCTCGTCGTCCTGCTCCCGGTGCTGGCCGCCGGGGTCGCCCTGCGGCTGGAGTACGCCGGCGACCCCTCCGGCGCCGGGGCCGACCGCGGCCGGAACGCGGTGTGGCTCGGGCACGCCTGGGTCGACGGGGAACGCGACGACGCCGACCTCGAGGCGCTGGCCTGGGAGTTGCGCGGCAGCGGCACCCGGGACCTGTACGTGCACACCGGGCCCCTGGAGTTCGACGGCCGCCTTGACGCCGCCCTCTACCCGCGGGCGCGGGACATGATCGCCCGGATGCACGCCGCGCTGCCGGGGGTACGCGTCCAGGCGTGGCTCGGCCAGGTCCTGTCCCACGACGGTTCCGAGGGCCTGCACCTGGACGACCCGGCGACCCGCGCCCGGGTGGCCGGCAGCGCCGCCCAGGTCCTGGCGGCCGGGTTCGACGGGGTCCACCTGGACCTGGAGCCGATGTACTCCGACGACCGCGGCTTCCTCACGCTGCTGGACTCGGTGCACCGGCTCACCGCCGCCCGCGGCGCGCCGCTGTCGGTCGCGACCCACCAGATCGACCCGCTGCCCTCGCTGCACTCGGTGAGCGGCCCGCTGTTCAACCACCCCAAGTGGTGGTCCCAGCACTACTTCGCGGAGGTGGCCCGGCGCGTGGACCAGGTCGCGATGATGACCTACGACACCGCCCTGCCCCTGGAGAGCCTCTACGGCGGCTACGTGGCGCAGCAGACCGCGCTCGCCCTGGAGGTGACGCCGCAGGACACCGACCTGCTCGTCGGCCTGCCCGGCTACCACACGAACAACCTGGGCCGCCACGCCTGGGCGGAGACCGTCACGGCCGCCGTGCGCGGCGCCCGGCTCGGCCTGGCCCGGCACGCGCCCTCGCGGGAGCGCTTCGGCGTCGCGCTGTACGTCGACTTCGCCGCGACCCCGGCGGACTGGGCCGCGTACCGCTCCGCGTGGAGCGGTGGCTGACCGGACGCGTACGTCCGATGACTCTGGGGATCATCCCCCTAACGAAGGCGGCGGCACCTGTCCCGCGAAGCCGTAGGCTGGTGCAGCACGCGAAGGAACGGCAGCCGGCGGGGGTGGCACCATCCCCCTTCCGGCCGGAAGGAGGCGCTGGGTGATCGAGCTCGAGGGGGTTCCCGAGCTGATCGACCCGGTCATGGTGGCCGCGTTCGAGGGCTGGAACGACGCCGGGGACGCCGCCTCCGCCGCGGTCGCGCATCTGGACCGGGAGTTCAAGGGCGAGGTGTTCGCCGCGCTGGACGCCGAGGACTACTACGACTTCCAGGTCAACCGTCCCACGGTCTGGATGGACGGCAGCACACGGCGGATCACCTGGCCCACCACGCGGCTGTCCGTCATCCGCATCGAGACCCCCAAGCCACGCGACCTCGTCCTCGTACGGGGCATCGAGCCCAGCATGCGCTGGCGCTCGTTCTGCAACGAGATCCTGGGCTTCGCCCATGAGCTCGGCATCGAGATGGTGGTGGTGATGGGCGCCCTCCTGGGCGACACCCCGCACACCCGTCCGGTGCCGGTCACGGCCGTCACCTCCGACCCGGACCTGGCGACCGCGCTCAGCCTGGAGGAGTCCCGCTACGAGGGCCCCACCGGCATCGTCGGCATCCTCCAGGAGGCCTGCACCCACGCGGGCATCCCGGCGGTCAGCCTGTGGGCGGCCGTGCCGCACTACGTGTCGCAGCCGCCGAACCCGAAGGCGACGCTGGCGCTGCTCAACCGTCTCGAGGACCTGCTGGACCTGCGCATCCCGCTCGGCGAGCTGCCGGAGGACGCCCGTGCCTGGCAGGTCGGCGTGGACCAGCTCGCGGCCGAGGACAGCGAGGTCGCCGAGTACGTCCAGACACTGGAGGAGGCCCGCGACACCGCGGAGCTCCCGGAGGCCTCGGGCGAGGCCATCGCCCGCGAGTTCGAACGCTACCTGCGGCGCCGCGACCCCCAGTCGGGCGAGTCCGAGGCGGGCCCGTACCTGCGGGACATGTCGCAGAAGCCGAAGGACGACCGCGAGGAGAAGGAGGACGGCGCCGACGGGGAGTGACCCGTACGCCACGTCAACGAACACGGCCCGGCCGCCGCCCCGCACAGGGGACGGCGGCCGGGCCGTTTCCGCGGGAGTCCCCCGGGCAGGGCCCGGTGAACTCCCGCCGCGTCAGAGCGCGACGCCGAGCAGGGCGTCCACGGCGCGGGAGACCAGGCCGGGGGCGCCGGTGTCCGTGCCGCCCTCGGTCTCCTGCCGGGCGGCCCAGCGGTCGACGGCGGCGAGCGCGGCGGGGGCGTCCAGGTCGTCGGCGAGGGCCTCGCGGATCTCCTCCAGCAGCGCCTCGGCCGGCGGGCCGTCGGGCCGCGAGACGGCGGCGCGCCAGCGGGCCAGCCGCTCCACCGCGCCGGCGAGGACCTCGTCCGTCCACTCCCAGTCCTGGCGGTAGTGGTGGGCCAGCAGGCTGAGCCGTATGGCCGCCGCGTCCACCCCGTCGCGCCGCAGCTGGGAGACGAAGACGAGGTTGCCCTTGGACTTGGACATCTTCTCGCCGTGCAGCGCGACCATGCCGGCGTGCACGTACGCCTTCGCCATGGGGAACTCGCCGGTGAGCACCTGGGCGTGCGAGGCGCCCATCTCGTGGTGCGGGAAGGCGAGGTCGGAGCCGCCGCCCTGCACGTCGAAGCCCATGCCGAGGTGGTCGAGGGCGATCGCCACGCACTCGATGTGCCAGCCGGGGCGTCCCCGGCCCAGGCTGCCGCCGTCCCAGCTGGGCTCGCCCTCACGGGCGGCGAGCCACAGGACGGGGTCCACGGGGTTCTTCTTGCCCGGGCGGTCCGGGTCGCCGCCGCGCTCGGCCGACAGGGCGCGCATGGCGGCCGCGTCCAGGTGGGAGACGCTGCCGAAGTGCGGGTCGGAGTCGACGTGGAAGTAGATGTCGCCGTCCAGTTCGTACGCGGCGCCGCCCTCGCGCAGCCGCTCGACCAGCGGGACGATCCCCGGGATGGCCTCGACGGCGCCGATGTAGTGGGCCGGCGGCAGCATCCGCAGGGCGGTCATGTCCTCGCGGAACAGGGTGGTCTCGCGCTCGGCGAGGGCCGTCCAGTCCTCACCGGTCAGGCCGGCCCGCTCCAGCAGCGGGTCGTCGACGTCGGTGACGTTCTGGACGTACTGGACCTGGCGCTTCGTGTCGAGCCACACGCGCTGCACGAGGTCGAACGCGTTGTAGGTGGCCGCGTGACCCATGTGGGTGGCGTCGTAGGGGGTGATCCCGCACACGTAGATGCGGGCGACCGGACCGGGGCTCAGGGTTACCGGGCCACCGGTCGCGGTGTCGTGGAGGCGGAGGTCGCGCCCGGTGCCCGGGAGGGCAGGGACGTCGGAAGCGGGCCAGGCATGCATGTCATGAGATTAACCGCCCGCGTGATCCACAAACGAACGGTGGGTACGCCCGGGGCGCCCCGCCCCCGGGTCAGATGGGCGGCCAGGGGATGGCCGGCCACTCCCCCGAGGGCTCGGGATGACGTCCCGAGTCGAGCAGCGCGGCGACGCGGGCGCGGAGCGCGTCGAGCTCGTCCGCCGTGATGAGTTCCGCCAGCCGGGCGCCCAGACCCCCGTCGGCGAGCTCCGCGGAGAGCTTGCCGAGGACCTCGACGGTCTCGTCGGTGAGCGGTTCGCCGGCCCAGCCCCACAGGAGGGTGCGCAGCTTGTTCTCCGTGTTGAACGTCACGCCGTGGTCGATCGCGTACAGCTGCCCGTCGGCGGCCGGCAGCAGGTGGCCGCCCTTGCGGTCGGCGTTGTTGATCACGGCGTCCAGGACGGACAGCCGGCGCAACCGGGTGTCGTCGGCGTGCACCAGCAGCGCGGTGCGGCCCTCGCCGACCTCGGCGAAGCCGACGGCCTTCCAGCCCTCGCCCGCCTCCTCCCCCTCGACGAGGGCGAGGAGCCCTTCGCCGCCCTCCTCGGGGGTCTCGATCCACAGCTGCACCATGCCCTCGCCGTACGGCCCGTCCCGCAGCACGGTCGGCGGCACCAGGCCCCAGCCGGTGGCCTCGGAGACCAGGTACGCGGCGACCTCGCGCTGGGCGAGCGTCCCGTCGGGGAAGTCCCACAGCGGCCGCTCGCCGGCGACCGGCTTGTACACGCAGTGGGCACGTACGCCGTCGTGCTCGACCGCGCAGTAGAGCACGGCGTTGGAGGCGTCCCGCAGCCGCCCGCGCACGGTCAGTTCGCCGTGCGCGAGCAGTTGGCCGGCTATGTCCCCGCTCAGGCCGTCGCCGACCGCCGGTACCCGTTCTGACGCGGGCATACGTGTCCTTCCGGATCCAGGGGCAGGCTGCACAGCGGGCAGGGCGGGCGGCCGGCCGCGACGACGTCGAGGGCGCGCTTGGCGAAGGAGCGGGCCTGGGCACCGGTCAGGCGCACCCGCAGCAGCGGGGGTCCGTTCTCGTCGTCCTGCAGGAGCATCTCCTCGGCCGCCTCGAGGTCCTCCTCGTCCTCGGCCTCGATCTCGACCAGCGCCTGGGCCTCCAGGATCATCCGCTCCTCGGCGCCGTCCCAGGCCAGTGCCATGGTGCCGACCCGGAACTCCTCCTCGACGGGGACCTCGAGCGGCCTGCTGTCGAGCAGCTCCGTGGGGGCGACGGCGGGTACGGGGGCGGCGCCGCCGGTGCGGCGCACGACCTCGTCCAGCAGCTCGTCGATGCGCTCGGCGAGTGCCTCGACCTGGGTCTTCTCCAGCGCGACGCTGGTGGTCCGGCCGGCGGCGCTCGCCTGCAGGAAGAAGGTGCGTTGGCCCGGTTGGCCCACGGTGCCGGCGACGAAGCGTTCGGGCTTGTCGTAGAGGAACACCTGACGAGGCACGTCCTGCTCCGTTAGTTCGGTGTCTTCGCGGTTCGGTCCACCCTACTGCGGAAGCTGATCACGGTGCGCCCGCACCGCCCCCGACCTCCGCGTCGCCCGGGGCGGCGGTGGGCCGTTCCCTGGGACGCAGGCCGTCCAGGGTGCCGGTGTCGCCGAGCCGGAGCAGGAAGGGCCGCTCCGCGGTGTAGCGGATCGCGGTGACCGAGCAGGGGTCGACGGCGACGCGCTGGAAGAGGTCGAGGTGCATGCCGAGGGCGTCGGCGACCACGGACTTGATGATGTCGCCGTGGGAGCACATCACGACGAGGGCGTCGGGGCCGTGGGTCTTCTCCACGCGCGCGTTCCAGTCGCGCACCGCGTCGACCGCGCGGGCCTGCATGGCGCGCACCGACTCGCCCCCCTCGCCGGGGAAGACGGCGGCCGAGGGGTAGCGCTGGACCACGCCCCACAGCGGCTCGTCGGCCAGCTCGGCGATCTTGCGGCCGCTCCAGTCGCCGTAGGCGCACTCCGAGATCCGCTCCTCGACGTGGAGCGGCACCCCGGGCAGGGCGTCCAGCAGGGGCTGCACGGTCTCCCGGCACCGCTGCAGGGGGCTGGTGACGACGGCGGCCGGCGGCAGCGCGGCCAACCGGGCCGCCAGCGCGGCGGCCTGGTCACGTCCCGTCTCGTCGAGGGCGACTCCGGGGAGCCGTCCGGCCAGCACTTTCTCCGCGTTGGCGGTGGACCGGCCGTGCCGGACCAGGATCACGGTGGGCATGACCGCCACCATACGACCACCGCTCGTCCGGTGTGGCGCCGACGTAACGCGGAAGAAGACAGGTGTGATCGTCGACTGCGCCATTTACCGCGACGGGGAGCGCACCGCCGCCCCCGACGACCTCTCCGACGCGCTGGACGCGGCGCGGTCCACGGAGGGGGCCTTCGTCTGGATCGGCCTGTACGAGCCGACGGAGAAGGAGTTCGACCTCGTCAGCCGTGAGTTCGGGCTGCACCCGCTGGCCGTGGAGGACGCGCTCTGCGCCCACCAGCGGCCCAAGCTGGAGGTGTACGAGGGCTCGCTGTTCCTGGTCCTCAAGCCGGTCGCGTACGACGACGAGCGGGACACCGTCACCGCGGGCGAGCTGATGATCTTCGTCGGGGAGGCCTTCGTCGTCACCGTGCGGCACGGCGAGGCGATCGCCCCGGGGGAGATCCGGCACCGCCTGGAGGCCGAGCACGAGGTCCTCAAGCACGGTCCGACCGCGGTGATGTACGCCATCAGCGACGCCGTCGTGGACGACTACATGGTCGTCGCGGCCGATCTGCAGGCCGACCTGGAGGACCTGGAGACGGAGGTCTTCGCTCCGGAGGGCCGCAGGTCCGTCGCGCGCCGGGGTGCGGAGAGCACGGCGAGCCGGATCTACGGCTTCAAGCGCCAGCTGCTGGAGTTCCGGCGGGCCACCGCGCCGCTGATGCAGCCGATGATCCGGCTCTCGGCGGGCACGGTGCCGCACGTGGCGGCCGGCACCCGGCCCTTCTTCCGCGACGTGGCCGATCACCTGACCCGGGCCAACGAGCTGGTGGACAGCCTCGACCGGCTGCTCAGCGACGTGCTGAGCTCCCATCTGACCCAGGTGGGGGTGCGGCAGAACGACGACATGCGCAAGATCTCGTCGTGGGCCGCCATGGCGGCGGTGCCCACCATGATCGCGGGCATCTACGGCATGAACTTCCGCTACATGCCCGAACTCCACCAGGTGTGGGGCTACCCGGCGGTCCTGGCGGTCATCGCCGTGTCCGAGATCCTGCTGTACCGGATGTTCAAGCGGCACGGCTGGCTCTGAGCGGTCCCCGGCCCCGCCCGGGGTCCGTACGGTGCGGGCGGGGCCGGGAGGCGTCTCAGACCGCGGGTTCGGCCGCGGGCTCGGGGCCGCCGAGCGCGTCGCGGCGCTGGGGCATCGCGAGCCGTACCATCCGCCGCCAGCCGCCCAGGCGTTCGTACGCGTACGCCCCGTGGATGCCGGCGCGCAGCACCGCCGCTTTCGCGGCGGACCAGCCGAGGATCCGGCCCATGTGGGCCATGACGGCGAGGCTGACGTCGCGGTAGACGCGGATCTCGGCGCGGACGCACTCGCGCAGGACGCGCTCGATGGCCGCGCCGTGGCCGGTGCCGGCGAAGCGCAGCAGTTCCTCGTGGCAGTAGGCGAGGTGGTTGTCCTCGTCGGCGGAGATCATGCGGACCGCCCTGCCGATGTCGGGGTGGTCGGCGAAGTACTTGGTGAGCAGGGCCATCTGCTCGGAGGCGCGCTGTTCGGTGACCCGGCTGTGGGCGAGGTAGGTGACGACGTCCTGCACGGTCAGGGGCTCGTCGCGGCGCAGTTTGTCGTGGGCGAGGCCGATGCCGCCGCGTTCGAGGAGCATGGTGTAGTCGGTGTCCGGGGGGACCGGGACGGGTTCGAGGCCGCGCTTGCGCATCAGGGCGTGGAAGATCCGGCCGTGCTTGTCCTCGTCGGCGCCGTGCCGGGCGATCTTGGGGGCCAGTTCACGCTGGGACTCGGGGACCAGTGCGGCGATCCTGCCGTTCTCCCAGCCGCCCTGCGCCTCACCGCTGGCCGCGATGGAGCAGAACAGCCGGAAGGAGTCGTCGTTGTCGAGGATCTCCTGGAACAGACTCCGGGCGGAGAGCATGACGTACCTCCTGCGCGAATCGGGCATACGCAAAAGACGAGTCAAGTCGCCCGCAATGCGGGAGGCAACAGGCCCGGGCGTCAACTCGGCCGAACGGATGAGGGCCGTCCGGCACCGGACACGTAACCCCTGGCGCCCTCGAGCGTTGAGTTTGGTGACGGCCGTGGCGGGGAAGACCCCCGAGCCCCCACCACGGCCGCGGAAACCGAGGGGCGCTGCCGCCGGCCGAAGTGCCCGTGATTTCATAGCCCCTCGGAGGGGTCACGACCAAGACATGTTCAGCAAGGCGACGCGCAGCCGGACGACGGCACGCCCCGTGGGCCCGGCGGGCTCGGACTGGGCCCCTTACGCGCGCCTTGACGACGCGGCACGCGCCTACTTCCTCCACGCCGACGTGGCCCTGGAGGCGATCGACGGGATCCTGGGCCGGCGGCGAGTGCGTGGTTTCACCCTGGAACGCGTCGTCGACCTGACGGAGGCCGGCACCTCGGTGTGGCAGGAGGCCGCGGTCTGCGACGGCCGGCGGCTCATCCTGTGGCACAGCGAGGAGGTCGCCGACGAGGACGCGCCGGGCGGCCGGGTGCTGGACTCCTCGCTGCAGGTGCTGCCCCTGGACGCGATCGGCCACGTCGGCATGCGCACGCTGGTGGGCCGCGACGAACAGGGCCGGCGCATCGACCGCGGGGTGTACGTGGTGCTGGCCACCGCCACGCCGCAGGAACTGAGCGCGGTGCGCGGCGACGCCGACGGCCAGATCGCCTCCGCCCGCTTCCGCCCGGAGGCCTTCCGGTTCAGCAAGTCCCTCGACGACGGCGGGGCCGGCCAGATAGCGCGCCTGATCGCCTTCGGGCGGATGATGGGGCGCCTGGTCCCGGGCTGAGCCGGGACCGGCGCCGTGGGCCCGTGGCCCCTACTCCGCGAGTCCGGCGCGCTCCAGCGCCTCGACGCCCGCGCGCAGCGCGGCGACCCGCTCGTCCAGGGTGAACCCGGCCGGGGCCAGGGTCAGCGTGGTGACGCCGGCGCCCGCGTACGCCTGCATCCGGTCGGCGATCCGCTCCACGGAGCCCAGCAGGGTGGTGGAGTCGATGAGTTCGCGCGGGATCGCGGCGGCGGCGCCGTCCTTGTCGCCGGACAGGTACTTGTCCTGGATCTCGGCGGCCTCCTTCTCGAACCCCATGCGCTGCGCGAGCCGGTTGTAGAAGTTCTGCTCGCGGCTGCCCATGCCGCCCACGTACAGGGCGGTGTAGGGGCGGAAGAGGTCGGCCAGCGCGTCCACGTCCTCGCCGACGGCGAGCGGCACGGTGGGGCAGACGTCGAAGCCGTCCATGGTCTTCCCGGCCTTCTCACGGCCCGCCCGGATGTGGCGGAGCGCGGTGTCCTCCAGGTGGTCGGCCGAGGGGAAGATCAGCAGGGCGCCGTCGGCGATCTCGCCGGTCTGCTCCAGGTTCTTCGGGCCGATCGCGGCGATGTACAGCGGGACGCGCTCGCGCACCGGGTGCACCGTCAGCTTCAGCGCCTTGCCGGGGCCGCCGGGCAGCGGCAGCGTCCAGTGCTCGCCCTCGTGGCTGAGCCGCTCCCGCGACATCGCCTTGCGGACGATCTCGACGTACTCGCGCGTGCGGGCCAGCGGCTTGTCGAACCTGACGCCGTACCAGCCCTCGGAGACCTGCGGGCCGGACACGCCCAGGCCCAGCCGGAAGCGGCCGCCCGACAGGGAGTCGAGGGTGGCGGCGGTCATCGCCGTCATCGCGGGCGTACGGGCCGGGATCTGGAAGATCGCGGAGCCGACGTCGATGCGCTCGGTCTGCGCGGCCACCCAGGACAGCACGGTGGGCGCGTCCGAGCCGTAGGCCTCGGCCGCCCAGCACACGGAGTAGCCGAGGCGGTCCGCCTCCTGCGCCACGGCGAGGTTGTCGGCGTCCATCCCGGCGCCCCAGTAGCCGAGGTTGATCCCGAGCCGCATGGCGATCCCCTTACCGATGAGTAACGTCCTTGTTCCCCGGACCTTATCGCTCCGGGCGCGCGCCGGCGCCTGTCGGGTACGTCACTCCTGCCCAAAGGTCCCGGACGACCAGTAATCTCACCCCTCATGGAGCAAAGGCACCTCGGCCGTACGGGACTGCGCGTGTCCAGGCTCGGGCTCGGCACGCTGACCTGGGGGCGCGACACCGGCGAACTCGACGCCGCCGACCAGCTCAAGGCCTTCTGGGAGGCCGGGGGCACGCTCGTGGACACCGCCGACGTGTACGGGGACGGCGGGGCCGAGTACCTCCTCGGCCGGCTGGTGGAGGACCTGGTGCCGCGCTCGGACCTGGTGATCGCCACCAAGGCCGGCAGCGTCCCCGACCCCTACCGCCGCTTCGACACCTCGCGCGGCCACCTGCTGGCGGCACTCGACGCCTCCCTGCAGCGGCTCGGCACCGACCACGTCGACCTGTGGCAGGTGCACGCGTACGACGCGACCACCCCGCTCGACGAGACGCTGCAGGCCCTCGACCTCGCCGTGAGCTCCGGCCGCGCCCGCTACGTCGGGGTGTCCAACTTCTGCGGCTGGCAGCTGGCGAAGGCGGCCACCTGGCAGCAGGCGCTGCCCACGCGCACGCCGCTGGCCAGCACGCAGATGGAGTACTCGCTGCTGCAGCGCGGCATCGAGCGCGAGGTGCTGCCCGCCGCGCTGGACCTGGGGGTCGGGCTGCTGCCCTCCTCGCCGCTGGGACGCGGGGTGCTGACCGGCAAGTACCGGCACGGGACCCCGCAGGACTCCCGCGGCGGCTCCGAGGACATGGCGCCCTTCGTCGCCCCCTACCTCGACGAGACGGCCAGGCTCATCGTGGACGCGCTGACCATAGCGGCCGACGGGCTGGCCGCCAGCCCCCTGCAGGTGGCGCTCGCCTGGGTGCGGGACCGCCCGGGGGTCGTCGCCCCGATCGTCGGGGCGCGCAACGCCCGGCAGCTCGCTGCCGCGTTGTCAGTGGAGACCCTTAGTCTTCCCGATGAGATCTGCCAGGCGCTGGACGACGTCTCTGCGCCGGTGCACCGCTATCCGGACCACGACTGGAGCACGCTGTGATCGGGCCCCGGCCGTAGTCCGCCGTACAACGGAGGCCACCGTGACCGAGGACCGCGACGACCGCGAGGACGGCGCCCGCGAGGAGGGCGCCGAGCCGCAGGAGGCCGCCGCCGAGGAGTCCGCGGCTCCCCGGCGGCCCCGGCCCTCGACCGAGGGCGTCGGTTCGCAGCTCCCCGCCGAACTCTCGGACCTGGCCGCGGCGGTGCGGGCCATCGAGCGCGGCGAGCGTCCCACCGCGCCCGCCAGGAGCGGCGGGCCCGTACGTCCCGCCGCGGCGCCGCCCGCGGCCGCCCCCTCCCCTGCGCCCGCCCCGGCGCCCGCCCCCGTGGCGCGGCCCGCGCTGCCCGACCGGCTCAGCGAAGACGCGGTCGCGGCCGCACGGACGGTGCTGGCGGCGGGCGGGGCCCCCGAGGGCATGGCCGAGGCCGCCGTGACGGCGCTGGGCGAACGGGCCGGTGAGACGCTGCGCGAGGACCCGTGGCAGGTGCTGGCGCTCGCCGGGGTCCGGGTGGACCAGGCCGACGGCTTCGCCAAGACGCTGCTCGGCGGCGAGGCCGGCCCCGACGACGCGCGCCGGGTGCGCGCGCTGGTCGTCTGGCTGCTGGAGCGGGCCGCCGAGCGGGGCCACACCGCGCTCGAGTGGGGCACGCTCGGCGCGGCACTCGGGCAGAACGGGGTCACCGGCGCCGAGGAGACCCTGAAGGCCGCCGTCGCGGACGGCCTGGTGCTGGTCTTCCACGTCCCGGACGAGAGCGCCGGCGCCCGTCCGGCGGCCGGCGAGGAGGACGAGGAGGCGCCGGTGCGGCTGCTCCTCGGCCTGGACCGCTACGCGCTCGCCGAGGAGAGCCTCGCGGACGGCCTGGGCAGGCTCCTCAACACCTTCGAGGCGGACGCGTCCCAGGACTGGGAGGGCGCGGCGGCCGCGGCCCCGTCCCCGTCCGCGGCGGCGCTGGTCCGGGCCGCGGCCGGCAGCGGTCTGGTCGTCCACACCGGCGCGGAGGCGGCCCGGGGGGAGCCGGCGGCGCTCGTGGCGGCCGCCCGCTCCCTGGGGCTGCGGGCCTGGGCCGTCGCGGCCACCGAGGACGGCAGGCGGCGGCTGGCCGGGTCCGTGGACGCGGAGGCCACCGCCACCCTCGCCGGGCTGCTCTCGGGCCACGAGGGCCCCGGCCGGGACGAGGACGGCGCCCTGGCGCTGGACGTGCTGGCGGTGCTGGACGCGCCCCAGCTCGACGTGGAGACGGCGGCGACCCTGGTCGAGTCCGTGCCCGACGGCGCGCGCCTGGTGCTCTCCGGTGACCCGGCGGTGCTGTGGTCCCCGGGGCCCGGCCGGGTCTTCGCCGACCTGCTGGCGGCCAAGGTGTGCCCGCAGGTCGCCTCGCGCACGCCCGACCCCGGCCCGGTCGGCGAACTGGTCTCCGGGATCGGCTTCGGCGAGCTGGCCACCGTCGACGCCCCCGGCAAGGAGGTCGTGATCGTCCCGGTGCGGGACGCCGGCGAGGCCGTGCACCGCACGGTCCAGCTGGTCGCGGACTCCGTGCCGCGGGTCATCGGCGTCCCCCCGGAGCAGACCCAGGTGATCACCCCGGGCCACGGCGGTGCCGCCGGCACCCGCGCGCTCAACGCCGCGCTCAAGGAGCGGCTCAACCCGGGGCCCGGCCGCTTCGGCGGCTTCGACCCGGGTGACCGGATCGTCCACGCCCCGGCCCCCGGGACGGCCGTGCCGGGCACCGTCGTCTCCGCCGGCGCGGAGGGGCTCCGGCTCGACTGCGGGGGCACGCAGGTCGTGGTCGCGCCCGACGCCGTTCCCGGCGAGGTGCGGCACGGCTGGGCCGTCACGGCGCACCAGGCGGCGGGCCGCCGCTGGCCGGCCGCCGTCGTGGTCCTGCCGGGGGACGCCGCGAAGGACCTGACCCGGGCCTGGGTCTACACCGCCTTCAGCCGCGGGGAACGCCATCTGTCCGTGGTGCAGGGCGTCGATCAGGCGCTCCCGCACGCCGTGGCGGAGGTCCCCGCCCGGGAGCGGACCACCCGTCTGCGGGACATCCTGCGCGAGCAGGCGGCCGCCGCCGCCGCGGAGTGACCCGGGGCGCGGGCCCGGGGCGGCTCCCCCGGGCCCGCGGCCGGGCCGTGTCCGAGCCGGATCAGGCCAGCCGGTCGAGCTCGTCCGCTTCGGCCTCGTCGTCGTAGACGGCGCTGACGTCGAAGCGGCAGAGCAGGTGCCGCGGGTCCGCCTGGTCGAAGGGCGCGGAGAGCCACTCGCCGGGCTCGGCATGCCCCGCCGCGGTCACCCAGAGCGTGGAGTCACCCTCCTCCAGACCGAACTCCTTGTGGCGCTCGGCGATCTCGTCGGGCTCGTACTCCCCGAAGAGGGCGCCCACGGCCGCGCCGATGTCCCCGCCGTCCTCCGCCGCGGAGCCGGAGACCCGTTCCGCCTGCCGGCGCAGCCGCTGGGGGTCGGCCACGGTGTAGTCCCGGCGGATCAGGACGCTGATCGCGCCCGGCTCCCCCGGCCCGGCGTAGTCGGGGAGGGTGTCCCCGAGCGGCACCTCGAAGGGGGTGACCTCGTCGTAGGTGTCGTAGAGCAGCTCGTCGTAGGCCTCGGCGGCCGAGGCGAGGCCCTCGAAGGCCCGGTAGACCGCGGGATCGTCCTCCCCGGTGCGGTTCTCGATCGCGTCCAGGTGGCGGTCCAGCGCGGCTTTCACCGCCTCGACGGCGGCTCGTACCTCGGCAACGGTGGGCTGCGCGGCATCAGACATGCAGAAGACGCTATCCGTACCGGGGCGCTCCCCGCACAATAGATGCGATGCCCGAATACGAATTCAGAGATGTGTACGTGCCACGGGGAGTCTCCCGCAAGGAGGCTCAGCGCCTGCTGACCGACCACGCCGAGTACGGTCACTGGGAGCTCGACCGGCTCCGCCTCTACCCGGACGGCAGCCGCCGGGTGCGGCTGCGCCGACGGATCATCCGGCAGATACGCGCCACCTGGTGAGGTCGCGCCCGGACGCGGAACGGGGCCCCGCGAAACGCGGGGCCCCGAAGGGGTGAGACCGTGACGCTCAGTTCTTGACCGCGCGGGCGCGGCGGAAGAGCACCGCACCGCCCAGCAGGAGACCGGCGCTGGTCAGCAGGCCCGTGGCGATGTCGCCGGCACCGGTGCGGGCCAGGGACGGACCGCCGCCGTGGCCCATGGACTGCGGCTGGTTGCCACCGCCGCCGCCGCCACCGCCGCCACCGCCGCCGCCACCCTCGTTCTCCTTGCCCGGCTTGTGGGGCTTGCCGTGGTGCCCGGGCTTGTGGTGGTGACCCTTGCCCTCGTGGTGGTAGTAGCCACCGGTGTTGGCGCAGGTGTTGCCCGCCGCCGGGTTCAGGATCCCGATGGCGTCGATCGTGTTGCCGCAGACGTTGACCGGGATGTTGATCGGCGCCTGGATCACGTTGCCGGACAGGACGCCCGGGGAGCCGACCGCCGCGGCGCGGGCCGAGGCGCCGCCACCGCGGTGCCCGTAGCCCTCGTCGCCGTCGTGGCCCTTGCCGTAGCCCTTGCCGCCGCCGTAGCCCTTGCTGCCGCCCTGGCCGTAGCCCTTGCCGCCGCCGTAGCCGCCGCTCTTGCCGCCCTTGCCGCCACCCTGGCCGTAGCCGCCGCTCTTGCCGCCGCCGTAGCCGCCGCTCTCCTTCTTCCCGTAGCCCTTGCCCTGGCCGTAGCCGTGGCCCTTGCCGTGGTCGATGGAGCCGTTGACGCAGGTGTTGCCCGCCGTCGGGTTGAGGAGTCCGACGACGTTGACGGTGTTGCCGCAGGCGTTGATCGGAATGTTCACCGGCGCCTGGATGGTGTTGCCGGACAGAACGCCCGGAGAGCCGGCGGCGACCCCGGACGCGGTGGAGTCCGCGAAGGCCATACCGCCGGTGGTGACGGCGAGCACGCCGCCTGTCGCGACTGCGGTGAGCAGCCCCTTTTTCGCGACTTGTCGCATTGAATGTCCTTGCCTCTTGCTTTTCCGATACGGAAACCGGCGGACTGTCGCCCGCCGGGGGAATGAATGACCCCCCGGGGCCGGATGACCGGTGTCCCACCCCTAGCCGGTGCGGCGGCCCCGGAACGCGGAGATGGCGCCTCCGGGGCCGCCGGGATCAGGCCTGCAGCAGTGCGGCCCGCCGCGGCGTCAGTTGTTGAAGCAGGCGTTGCCCAGAGCCGGGTTCAGCAGCCCCACGATGTTGATCGTGTTGCCGCACAGGTTGACCGGGATGTTGACGGGCACCTGGATCACATTGCCGGAGAGGACCCCCGGGGAACCGACGGCGGCAGCCTGAGCGCCGGAGTCGGCGACGGCCACGCCGGCACCCGCAGCCACGAGCCCACCGGTGACAGCGGCAGCAGCGACGACCTTCTTGATCATTTTTCCTCCTTGTTGGCAAAACGGCCCCAACCTCGGACCGCACACGAACCAACGACCAGGGAGGAGGCGCGCTACTGCCGCCGGGATTCATTCACTCTTTTCGGCTAAGCGGCAAGAAATGTCGATGATGCGAGCGTCGTTTCAGCAGTTCGCAAGGAAACGGTCGAGAACGCGCACGCCGAACTTCAGTCCGTCGACCGGCACCCGCTCGTCCACGCCGTGGAACATCCCCGCGAAATCCAGCTCCGGCGGCAATTGCAGCGGGGCGAACCCGAAGCAGCGGATCCCGAGGTCGTCGAAGGACTTGGCGTCGGTCCCGCCGGACAGGCAGTACGGCACCGCGCGGGCGATCGGGTCCTCGGCCTTCAGCGCCGCCTGCATGGCCTCGACCAGGGCACCGTCGAAGCTGGTCTCCAGCGCCTTGTCGGAGTGCACGTCCTCGCGCCGGACCCGGGGGCCGAGGATCCGGTCGACGTCGGCCAGGAACTCCTTCTCGTGCCCGGGCAGGAAGCGCCCGTCGACGTGCGCGGTGGCCTGGCCGGGAATGACGTTCACCTTGTAGCCGGCGCCCAGCATCGTCGGGGCCGCGGTGTTGCGCAGCGTGGCCCCGATGATCTTCGCGATGCCGCCCAGTTTGGCCAGCGTCGCCTCCATGTCCTCCGGGTCGAGCTCGGTACCGAGGGCGTCCCCGAGTTCGTCCAGGAATCCCCGCACGGACTTGGTCACCCGTACCGGGAACTCGTGCCGGCCGAGCCGCCCGACCGCCTCGCAGAGCTCCGTGATGGCGTTGTCGGTGTTCGTCATGGAGCCGTGGCCGGCGGTGCCGTCCACGGTGAGCCGCATCCAGTGCATGCCCTTCTGGGCGGTCTCGATCAGGTACAGCCGGACGTCATCGTTGACGGTGAAGGAGAAGCCGCCGACCTCGCCGATGGCCTCGGTCACGCCCTCGAACAGCCCGGGGTGCCGGTCGACCAGGTGCCGTGCCCCGTAGACGCCGCCCGCCTCCTCGTCGGCGAGGAAGGCCAGCACGATGTCGCGGGGCGGCCGGCGGCCGCTGCGCAGCATGTCGCGCACGACGGCCAGGGTCATCGCGTCCATGTCCTTCATGTCGACCGCGCCGCGGCCCCAGACGCACCCGTCGGCGATCTCGCCGGAGAAGGGGTGGTGGGTCCAGTCGTCCGCGTTCGCGGGGACGACGTCGGTGTGGCCGTGGATCAGCAGGGCCGGGCGGGAGGGGTCCTCGCCGGTGATGCGGGCGACGGTGGAGGCCCGTCCCTTGTGGGACTCGAAGACCTGCGGCTCCAGGCCGACCTCGGCGAGCTTCTCCGCCACGTACTCGGCGGCGGCCCGCTCACCCGGCCCCGAGTGGTCGCCGTAGTTGCTGGTGTCGATCCGGATCAGGTCCCGGCAGAGGTCGACGACCTCGTCCTCTGCGGTGGTCGTACGGGCGGCCGAGTTCGACTCGCTCACGCTGTCTCCTTCGTTCGTCGGTCCCCGCCATCCTCCCGCGCCCCCTCCGCGGCCCGCGAGGGGCCCGGGCCGGCCGCCCTGCTCCCGTCACGGCAGGCGTGTGATCGGGGACCTCCGGATGTTTGCTATTGTTTTCCACGTCGCCGGGCCGAGTGCCGGGCGGCGAACACCTTGTCCGGGTGGCGGAATGGCAGACGCGCTAGCTTGAGGTGCTAGTGCCCTTTATCGGGCGTGGGGGTTCAAGTCCCCCCTCGGACACCACGCAGACGCCTGTGGGCGGCACGACCGGGAGACCGGCGGTGCCGCCCACAGGCGTTCGCGGCGTCCGGGACCTCTCCCCGGTGGGGACGCCCGCCCCGCGGTCACCCGGGCAGGTGAAAGGGGCGGCGGACGATCGGCCGACTGGTCGCGCCCGGCATGACACCGCCGGCGGCCGGGGGCAGCGTTGCCCTCGCACCGCTCTCCGCACAGACGAGGACGCTCACCATGGCCGATCCCCGGCGGCACGGCATCCGCGCCGGCGCACTGTTCCTCCTGCTCGGCGCCGCGAGCTGCTCCGGCGTGACCCCCACAGCGGTGGGCTCGGTGGTGTACACCACCCCCGACAACAAGGTGGTGCAGATCGACAACCCCTCGGTGGACGGCTGCCACCAGCTGCCGCCCACGGGTGCCCGGTCCATCATGAACAAGACGCTCAACGACGTGGTCCTGCACACCGGCCCCGGCTGCAAGAACCTGGAGGGCACGGAGAGCTACTACCTGGCGACGAAGACCAGCAACCCGGGCGTCCCGGACGCGGAGCCCTGGATGAGCTTCACCGTCGTCGGCGGGAACGCCTGACCGGGGGTCATCAGCGGCCGGACGCGGCGGCGTCGGGGGTGGCCTGCACGTCGCGGGACCGAGGCGGCCCGCGTCCGGGCCCGATTCGCCGGGCCCACGGGCCGGGCTTACGTTTGAGGGGGCCCGCGCACCCGCCCGTTCCCCGCGGGCCGTGCGGCCCGGAGGACGGTGACCGCGATGACCGTGGACGCCCGGTGCGTACCCCCCGGCGAGCGGGCCGCGCACGGCAAGGCGGCCCGCAAGGCGGCGCCGCGGTCCGCGCACGCCGAGTACGCGCCCGCGGCGGACCGGCCCGACCCGGTGGACGTCGTGGAGGAGCAGTCGGCGCGGCGCGTGCCGGAGCTCGTGCCCATCCGCTACGGCCGCATGACCGAGTCGCCGTTCCGCTTCTACCGCGGGGCCGCCGCGATCATGGCCGGGGACCTGGCGGGGACGCCGCGCTCGGGCCTGCGGGCCCAGTTGTGCGGGGACGCGCACCTGCTGAACTTCCGGCTGCTGGCCTCGCCCGAGCGGCGGCTGATGTTCGACATCAACGACTTCGACGAGACCCTGCCGGGCCCCTGGGAGTGGGACGTCAAGCGCCTGGCCGCGAGCCTGGTCGTCGCGGGCCGCGCCAACGGCTTCTCGGCGGCGGAACGCGCGGGGGTGGTGCGGGCGGCCGTGGGCGCCTACCGGCGCCGGATGCGCGGCTTCGCGGGGATGGGCAACCTGCAGGTCTGGTACACCCGTTTCGAGGCGGACGAGTTGCAGCAGCAGTTCGCGCCGATGATGGGCGGCGGAGACGTGGCGCGCTGGGAGCGCGCCCGGGCCCGGGGCCGGGGGGGCGGCCCCCGGGCGGGGAGAGGTGGGGGCCACCGCGGGCAGACCCTCACACACCCAACCAAACGGTATTA
>NZ_JBEXYN010000064.1:0-38845 GCF_040630935.1 Streptomyces sp. NPDC005722 | reverse complement strand
TGCCCTCTCTCCCTTTCGGTGGGGGTGTGGGGGGGGGGGCCGCCGCCGGCCCGGCTCCCCCGCACGGTGCTGTCGGCGTCAGCGCAGGAACGCCGCGGCCACGCCGGCGTCGACCGGGACGTGCAGGCCGGTGGTGTGCGTCAGTTCGCCGCCGGTCAGGGCGAAGACCGCGTTGGCGACGTGCTCGGGGAGCACCTCGCGCTTGAGGATCGTGCGCTGGGCGTAGAACTCGCCGAGCTTCTCCTCCGGCACCCCGTACGTCGCGGCGCGCTGCGCGCCCCAGCCGGAGGAGAAGATGCCCGAGCCGCGGACGACCCCGTCGGGGTTGACGCCGTTGACGCGGATGCCGTGCTCGCCGAGCTCGGCCGCCAGCAGCCGGACCTGGTGCGCCTGGTCGGCCTTGGTGGCGGAGTAGGCGATGTTGTTGGGGCCGGCGAAGACCGCGTTCTTGGAGGCGATGTAGACGATGTCGCCGCCGAGCTTCTGCGCGACGAGCACGCGGGCCGCCTCGCGGGAGACGAGGAAGGAGCCGCGGGCCATGATGTCGTGCTGGAGGTCCCAGTCGCGGGCGGTGGTCTCCAGCAGCGGCTTGGAGATGGAGATGCCCGCGTTGTTGACCACCAGGTCCACCCCGCCGAAGGCCAGCAGGGCCTCGTCGAAGCCGGCCCGGATGGCCTCCTCGCTCGTCACGTCGACGGTGATCGCGACCGCCCGGTCGGGACCGCCGAGTTCCTCCGCGACGGTCCGCGCGCCGTCGGTGTTGACGTCGGCGACCACCACGCAGGCGCCCTCCGCCGCGAGGCGGTGCGCGATGGCCCGGCCGATGCCCGAACCCGCCCCGGTCACCAGGGCGATGCGGGTCGCCAGCGGCTTGGGCTTCGGCATGCGCTGGAGCTTGGCCTCCTCCAGCGCCCAGTACTCGATGCGGAACTTCTCCGCCTCGTCGATGGGCGCGTAGGTGGAGACGGCCTCGGCGCCGCGCATCACGTTGATCGCGTTGACGTAGAACTCGCCCGCCACGCGCGCGGTCTGCTTGTCCTTGCCGTAGCTGAACATGCCGACGCCCGGGACGAGGACGATCGCCGGGTCCGCGCCGCGGATGGCGGGGGAGTCCTCGGTGGCGTGCCGGTCGTAGTACGCCTGGTAGTCGGCGCGGTAGCCGGCGTGCAGCTCCTCGAGGCGGGCCACGGCCTCCTCGAGCGGCGCCGTCGGGGGCAGGTCGAGGACGAGCGGGCGGACCTTGGTGCGCAGGAAGTGGTCCGGGCAGGAGGTGCCGAGCGCGGCCAGCCGGGGGTGCTCGGCGTGCGCGAGGAAGTCCAGCACGGGTGCGGAGTCGGTGAAGTGGCCGACCTGCGGGCGGTCCTGGGAGGCGATCGCCCGCAGGACGGGGGCGAGGGCCGCGGCCCGGGCCCGGCGCTCGGCCTCCGGCAGCGGCTCCCAGCCGGGCAGCGCGGCGCCGAACGGGTCCTGCCTGCCGTGCTGCTCCAGGAACTCCTCGGCGGTGCGGATGATCCACAGGGCGTTGCGCTCGCACTCCTCGGAGGTGTCGCCCCAGGCGGTGATGCCGTGACCGCCGAGGACCACGCCGACGGCCTGCGGGTTGGCCTCCTTGATGGCGGCGATGTCCAGGCCGAGCTGGAAGCCGGGACGCCGCCACGGCACCCAGGCGACCTTGTCGCCGAAGCACTCCTGGGTGAGCTTCTCGCCGTCCGCGGCGCAGGCCAGCGCGATGCCCGAGTCGGGGTGCAGGTGGTCGACGTGGGCCGCGTCGACGAGGCCGTGCATGGCCGTGTCGATGGACGGGGCGGCGCCGCCCTTGCCGTGCAGGCAGTAGTCGAACGCCGCGACCATCTCGTCCTCGCGCTCGGGGCCCGGGTAGACGGCGGTCAGGGCGCGCAGCCGGTCCAGGCGCAGCACGGCGAGGCCGGCCTCGGTGAGCGTGCCCAGGTCGCCGCCCGAGCCCTTGACCCACATCAGGTCCACGGCGCCGCCGGTGACGGGATCGGTGGCGGTGGCCTTGGCGGAGGCGTTGCCCCCGGCGTAGTTGGTGTTGCGCGGGTCGGCGCCCAGGCGGTGGGCGCGCTCCAGCAGCGCGGCGACTTCCGGATGGGTGGCGGGTGCCATGGGGTGTCCTTCGGGAGGGGAGGAACGAGGAGGTGCGGGGGCGGCGTGGCCTACGCGCCCCAGCCGGCCTGGGTGCCGCCGACGCGGTCGGCGACGATGTGCTCCTGCCAGCCGGAGGCGTGGTACGCGGCGACGGGGTCGGGGGCCAGCCCGCGCTCCTCGCGCACCTCGCGCAGCAGGGGGCGCACGTCGGTGTTGTACGCGTCCATCAGGACGGCGTTGGCGGCGAGGACGTCACCGGAGCGCTGCGCCTCGCCGAGGGCGTCGAGGTCCACCAGGAGTGCCTTGGCGGTGGCCTCCTGGACGTTCATCACGGAGCGGATGACGGCGGGGATCTTGGCCTCGATGTTGTGGCACTGGTCGAGCATGAAGGCCACGTTGGTCTCGGTCTCGAAGCCGCGGTTCTTGGCGACCTCGTGCAGGATCCGGAAGAGCTGGAAGGGGTCCGCGGCGCCGACCATCAGGTCGTCGTCGGCGTAGAAGCGGGAGTTGAAGTCGAACCCGCCGAGCTTCCCCTGGCTCAGCAGGAAGGCGACGATGAACTCGATGTTGGTGCCCGGCGCGTGGTGGCCGGTGTCGACGACGACCTGCGCCTTGGGGCCGAGCTTGAGGCAGTGGGCGTAGGCGGTGCCCCAGTCCGGGACGTCGGTGGTGTAGAACGCCGGCTCGAAGAGCTTGTACTCCAGCAGCATCCGCTGGTCGTCGCCGAGACGCTCGTAGACCTCGGCCAGGGCCTCGGCGAGACGCTCCTGACGGCCCACGATGTCGTCCTGGCCGGGGTAGTTGGTGCCGTCGGAGAACCAGAGCTTGAGGTCGCTCGAACCGGTGGCGTCCATGATGTCGACGCACTCCAGCAGGTGGTCCGTGGCCTTGCGGCGGACCCGCGGGTCGGGGTGGCAGACGCTGCCGAGCTTGTAGTCGTCGTCCTGGAAGACGTTGGAGTTGATCGCGCCGAGCTCCAGGCCGCGCTCCTTGGCGTGGGCGCCGAGCGCGGTGTAGTCCTCGACCCGGTCCCACGGGATGTGCAGGGCCACCTTGGGGGCGACGCCGGTGAACTCGTGCACCTTGGCCGCGTCGTCGAGCTTCTCGTACGGGTCACGGGGCACCCCGGCCTGGGCGAAGACCTTGAAACGGGTGCCGGAATTGCCGTAACCCCAGGACGGCGTCTCGATCCGCTGGGCTGTGAGTGCGGCCTTGACGGCTGCGATGTCAGGCATGTCCACCTCGGATGGCTCGGTGAATCGGCTCAGTGAACCGGCTCCAGTGAATCGATTCATTCGGCTGTGAAGCTATCCACGTCCACCGGTGGCCGTCAAGGGGTCTGCCGGTCCCGATCCCCGTTATTGAATCGTGTCATCCGTACCAGGAAGGCGCGTTGTCGCTGTTCGTGCGGTGTTGCCGGTGCTGTTACCTGCGGGTTTCGCGAGGGTGCAGGTCAGGAGGGGGAGGCGACAGCTCTTGACGCGTTCGCGGGGCGGGGCTAGCTTCCCGGCAACTCCGTTGAAACATTTCATAGCAGGAGGGCGCAATGACGCACCCCGAACCGGAGACCACTCCGGTGCTCGCGCTCGAGGGGGTGAGCAAGTCCTTCGGTGCCGTTCGCGCTCTGCGCGATGTGTCGCTCCGGCTCCACGCCGGCGAGGCCCACGCCCTGGCGGGTGAGAACGGCGCCGGCAAGTCGACACTGATCAAGACCCTCGCGGGTGTGCACCGCCCGGATACCGGCACGGTGCTGCTCGACGGCCGGCCCGTGGAGTTCCACGGCCCGGGGGAGGCCCGCGACGCGGGGGTCGCCGTCATCTACCAGGAGCCCACGCTCTTCCCCGACTTGTCGGTGGCCGAGAACATCTTCGTCGGCCGCCAGCCGCGCCGTTCGCTCGGCAGGGTCGACCACAAGGCCGTGCGCGAGGCCGCGGCCGAGCTCTTCCGCCGCCTCGGCGTCGACCTCGACCCGGAACAGCCCGCCCGCGGACTGTCCATCGCCGACCAGCAGTTGGTGGAGATCGCCAAGGCGCTCTCCTTCGACGCCCGCGTCCTGATCATGGACGAGCCGACCGCCGCGCTCACCGGCAGCGAGGTCGCCCGGCTCTTCGGCGTCGTCAGGTCCCTGCGCGAGCAGGGCGCCGCGGTGCTCTTCATCTCCCACCGCCTCGAGGAGATCTTCGCCCTCTGCCAGCGGGTCACCACCCTGCGGGACGGCGCGTGGATCGCCAGCGAGCCCCTCGACGGGCTCACCGAGGACGACCTGGTGCGCCGCATGGTCGGCCGCGACCTGGACGAGCTCTACCCCAAGCAGGACGCCGAGATCGGCGAAGTCGCCCTCAGCGTGCGCCGGCTGACCCGCGAGGGCGTCTTCACCGACGTCTCCTTCGAGGTGCGCCGCGGTGAGATCGTGGGCCTGGCGGGCCTGGTCGGCGCCGGGCGCAGCGAGGTCGCCCGGGCGGTCTTCGGCGTGGACCGCCGGGACGCCGGCGAGGTCGTCGTCGGCGGCAAGCCGCTGCGCGGCGGCGCGCCCAGCCTGGCCATGGCCGCGGGGATCGCGCTGGTCCCCGAGGACCGCCGGGCCCAGGGCCTGGTGATGGAGATGTCCATCGAGCGCAACATCGGCCTGACCGGCTTCTCCGCCACCACCAAGGGCGGACTGATGAACCGCGGCGCCGAGCGCAGCCGCGCCCTGGACTGGGCCGTCCGGCTCCAGGTGAAGTACGCCCGGCTGGCCGACGTCGTCGGCACCCTGTCGGGCGGCAACCAGCAGAAGGTCGTCCTCGCCAAGTGGCTCGCCACCGCGCCCGAGGTGCTGATCGTCGACGAGCCCACCCGCGGCATCGACGTCGGCACCAAGGCCGAGGTGCACCGGCTGCTGTCGCGGCTCGCGTCCGAGGGCGTGGCCGTACTGATGATCTCCTCCGACCTGCCGGAGATCCTCGGCATGGCGGACCGCGTCCTGGTGATGCACGAGGGACGACTGACGGCCGAGATCCCCCGGTCGGAGGCGACCGAGGAATCCGTGATGGCGGCGGCGACCGGCCGCGTGAGGAGGGCGGCGTGACCGTGACCGCCGACACCCCGCAGCAGATCGCCGCGGACGAACCGACCGCGCCCCGCCGCTTCCTGGACCGGGTGCTGAAACTGCGGGCGCTCGCCGTGCTCGCCGTGCTCGTGGTCATGCTGGCCGCGACCCAGATCTACAACAGCGAGTTCCTCTCCCAGCAGGGCGTCAAGGACCTCCTGCTGAACGCGACCATCCTCGTGCTCGTCGCCGTCGGCCAGGCCATGGTCGTCATCACCCGCAACGTCGACCTGTCGGTCGGCTCGGTGCTCGGCATCTCGGCCTTCGCCTCCGGCACCTACCTGCACGGCGGCGGCAACCCGCTCGTCGCCGTGCTCATCGCGGTCGCCCTCGGCGTGCTCTTCGGCCTGCTGAACGGCCTGCTGGTGAGCCTGGGTCAGGTCCCGGCGCTGGTGGTGACCCTGGGCACGCTCTACATCATCCGCGGCATCGACTCCATCTGGGTCGGCTCCCGGCAGATCACCGCGGGCGACCTGCCGGCGAGCTTCGTCGACTTCGGCCACGACGGCCTGTCGGTGATCCCCTACCTCGCGCTGCTGACGCTGCTCGTGCTGGTCGTGGCCGGCTACTACCTGCGCAGCTACCGCGGCGGACGCGACCTGTACGCGCTGGGCTCCAGCCCGGAGGCCGCCCGGCTGGCCGGCGTGCCGGTCCGCAAGCGGATCCTGACCGCGTACGTGGTGTGCGGGGCGCTCGCCGGTCTCGCCGGCGCGCTGTACCTCGCCCGCTTCGGCAACGTCGACTCCGGCACCGGCAACGGCTACGAACTGACCGTCGTCAGCGCCGTGGTGGTCGGCGGCGTCGCCTTCACCGGCGGCTCCGGCACCGTCTACGGCGCCGCGCTCGGCGCCCTGCTGCTGACCTCGATCAACAGCGTCCTGCCCTCCATCGGCGTCAGCTCGGTGTGGGTGCTGGCCATCGACGGCGTCCTGCTCCTGCTCGCCATCGCCGTCGACCGGATCGTGGCGCTGCGGGTGGCCGCCGTCCTCCGCAAGCGGGCCGCACAGATGAGGAGTGCCCACCATGCCTGAGACCACCCGGGCCCCCGCCCCGCTCGCCCGCCTCGGCGGCGCGGTGCGCTGGGACACCGCGGTCGGCGCCCTGCTCGTCGTCCTGCTGATCTGCTCCTTCTCCTTCGTGGACAACTTCGGCAACGCCCTGAACGTGTCCTTCCTGATCGGCAACACCCTGCCGATCGCGCTCATCGCGCTGCCCATGACCATGCTCGTGGTCTCCGGCGAGATCGACCTGTCCGTCGGCTCCACCGCCGGACTGTCCGGCGCCGTCATGGGCGCGCTGTGGAACGGCGGCATGGCGATCGAGACGATCATCCCGCTCTGCCTGCTCCTCGGCGCCCTGTGCGGCCTGGTCAACGGCCTGCTCGTGACCCGGCTCGGCCTGCCCTCGCTCGCCGTCACCATCGGCACGCTGGCCGCCTACCGCGGCATCGCGCAGATCGTGCTCGGTGCCGACTCCGTCACCGACTTCCCGCAGCCGTACCTCGACTTCGGCGCCGGCCGGATCGACGGCACCTTCATCCCGTACGCGGCGATCCCCTTCGCCGTGCTGCTGCTGATCGCCGTCCTGGTGCTGCACGCGACCCCCGTCGGACGCTCCCTGTTCGCGGTCGGCGCCTCGGAGGAGGCGGCCCGGTTCGCGGGAGTGCGGGTGCGGCGGCTGAAGCTGGCCATGTTCGTGACGACCGGTCTGGTCTCCTCCCTCACCGGGATCTTCTGGGCGCTGCACTACGCCAGCGCCCGCTACGACAACGCCACCGGCCTGGAGCTGTCCGTCATCGCGGGCGTCCTGCTCGGCGGCATCGACTTCGACGGCGGCAAGGGCACCCTGGGCGGCGCGATCGCCGGTGTGTTCCTGCTCGGCGCCGGCCAGAACGTCATGAGCCTGCTCAACGTCTCGGCCCAGTCCCAGATCGTCGTCACCGGCGTGCTCCTGGTCATCTCCGTCCTCGCCCCGAGGATCGGCCGCCAGGTCGCGCAGGCCAGGGCGCGCAGGAGGTCGGCCGACAAGGCCCCGGCCGCGCTCGCCGCCTCGTGAACCCCCACCTCCCCCCGCACACGTCCCACGGCACCACCGCCCCCCGCACCCCCTCCCGTCCCCACTCCGGCGCGCGCTCCGGCAGCGAAAGGATCACCATGTCCAGAACCCTCACCCGTCGTGCCACCGTCGTCGTCGCCGTGACCGCGGCCGTCGCGCTCGGCGCCACGGCCTGCGGCGGCACCACGAAGAACTCCTCCAAGGACAGCGGTGGCGGCGGCGCCAAGGCGACCGCGTCGGCCGACCCCAACGCGGCGACCAAGAAGGGCCTGACCGTCGCCTTCCTGCCCAAGCAGGTCAACAACCCGTACTTCACCATCGCCGACGGCGGCGGCAAGCAGGCCCTGGACGCGCTGGGCTCCTCCTACAAGGAGGTCGGCACCAGCAGCGGCACCGACACCGCCGGCCAGGTGAGCTACGTCAACACCCTGACCCAGCAGCAGGTCGACGCGATCGCCGTCTCCGCGCAGGACCCGGGCGCGCTGTGCACCTCGCTCAACCAGGCCCGCAAGAACGGCATCAAGGTCGTCACCTACGACTCGGACACCAAGCCCGAGTGCCGCGACCTGTTCGTCTCCCAGGCCAGCTCCGAGGACCTCGGCCGCACCGAGGTGCAGCTGCTCGCCGAGCAGATCGGCTACAAGGGCGAGATCGCGATCCTCTCGGCGGCCCAGACCGCCACGAACCAGAACACCTGGATCGACTTCATGAAGGACGAGCTCAAGGACCCCAAGTACAAGGACGTCAAGCTGGTCAAGGTCGCCTACGGCAACGACGACGCCCAGCAGTCCTTCCAGCAGACCCAGGGCCTGCTGCAGCAGTACCCCAACCTGAAGGGCATCATCTCCCCGACCACGGTCGGCATCAAGGCGGCGGCCCAGTACCTGGCGGGCTCCAAGTACAAGGGCAAGGTCAAGCTGACCGGCCTCGGCACGCCCAACGACATGCGCGCCTACGTCAAGAACGGCACCGTCGACGCCTTCGAGCTGTGGGACCCGGCCAAGCTCGGCGCGCTCGCCTCGTACGCCGCCGTCGCCCTGGCCTCCGGCCAGATCTCCGGCACGGAGGGCCAGAGCTTCAAGGCCGGTGACATGGGCAGCTACACCATCGGCAAGGACGGCGTCGTGGTGCTCGGCAAGCCGACCGTGTTCACCAAGGACAACATCGACCAGTTCAAGTTCTGAGAGTCCGGGCGTGGCGGAGAAGGGCCGCACGGTGGGGATCAAGGACGTCGCCCGTGAGGCGGGCGTGTCCGTGGGCACGGTCTCCAATGTGATCAACAGGCCGGACGCGGTCCCCGAGGCGACCCGGGTCCGTGTGCAGCGCGCCATCGCCCGGCTGGGGTACGTACGCAGCGAGTCCGCCCGGCAGTTGCGGGCGGGCCGCAGCAGGATCATGGCCCTGCTCGTGCTCGACATGGGCAACCCGTTCTTCGTCGACGTGGCACGCGGCGCGGAACGGGCCGCCCGGCAGGCGGGGCTCGGCGTGATGGTCTGCAACAGCGCCGAGAACCCGCAGGAGGAGGCCGCGTACCTGTCGCTCTTCGCGGAGCAGCGGGTACGGGGGGTGCTGGTGACGCCGGCCGACGCCGACGGCGGCAACCTCGCCGCGTTCCGGCGGCACCGCATCCCCTTCGTCCTCGTCGACCGGGTCGCGGCGGGCACCTCCGAGTGCTCGGTGTCGGTGGACGACGTGGCCGGCGGCCGCATGGCCGTCGGCCATCTGGCGGCCGCCGGGCACCGCCGGATCGCGTACGTCTCCGGCCCCGGGCACCTGCACCAGGTCCGGGACCGGCGTGAGGGCGCGTTCGCCGCCCTGGCGGAGGCCGGGCTGCCGCCGGAAACCCTGCGCGAACTGCCCACGGAGCGGCTGGACGTGGCCGCGGGACGGGACGCCGGCCACCGGCTGCTCGGCCTCCCGGAGCGGCCGACCGCCGTGTTCTGCGCCAACGACCTGCTCGCCCTCGGGGTGCTGCAGGCGCTGTACGCGGCGGGGGTGGACGTCCCCGGCGAGATGGCCATCGTCGGTTACGACGACATCGAGTTCGCGGCCGCGGCGGCCGTGCCGCTCACCTCGGTGCGGCAGCCCGCCGCGAACATGGGCGCGCTGGCCGCCGGGATGCTCCTGGAGGAGACCGGGCCGCAGGCCCGGGAGCACCGGCACCGTCGGGTGGTGCTCCAGCCGGAGCTGGTGGTGCGCGACTCCAGCCTGATCCGTCGTTGACGCCGTGCCGGCCGGGCGTCCGGCGACGGCGCGGGTGTGCGCGGTGCGGCGGCGGGCCGGGGTCATCGGGCCGACCGGGTCGCAGGCCCGGGAGTACCGGCGTCGTCGGGTCGTGCCCCGGCCGGAATTGGTGGTGCGTGACTCCAGCCTGATCCGTCGCTGACGCTGCCCCGGCCGGGCCCGGCCGGGGCGCCGCCGTTCGGGCGTCCGCTGATGGCGGGGCTGACGCGGTCCGGCGGCCGCCTGAGTGCGTTGAGCCGTTCGGGCGTCGCCCACTGCGAAAAGCGCTGGACACGCGCCGGGGTGCCGCGCGAGCATCCGCGCTGTGACGGATGAACCCGCCCACAGGTCCCCGGCCCCGACCGGTCAGAGGTCGGTGGGACTCGTCGATCTCCCGGGCACGGCCATGACCGCCCTGCTGGACGACGACCTCGCCCGGGCCAGTGCTGCGGCCGGGGTCGCGCTCACGGACTACTTCCTCACCGACCGGGCGAAGTGGGTCTGGCGGTACCGGCTCGATCAGCTGGCCTCGGACCCGGGCAGCGCGGGGTGGCTCACCCGGGCCGTGGTGGCCGAGCCCGAAGGCGTCGTCGTGGGGTACGCCGGGTTCCACGGGCCGCCCGACGGCGCGGGCATGGTGGAGATCGGCTATTCGGTGGCCCCCGGCCACCGACGTCAGGGGTACGCCCGGGCGACGCTGACGGAGTTGATGCGTCGCGCCGCCGCCGAAGCCGCGGTCAGGACCGTGCGGGTGACGATCAGCCCCGGGAACACCGCGTCCCTCGCCACGATTTCCGGGTTCGGTTTCGTCGAGGTCGGGGAGCAGTGGGACGAGGTGGACGGCCTCGAACTCGTCCTCGAGGTCCCCGCCGCCCGGATCGGGCGCCGGGACCAGCCGCCGGGCTGACCGGTCGCCGGCCCCGTCGACCGTGGTCCCGCCGCGCACGCGTGGGCCGGGGGCGGATCAGGACGTGGGACGCCCGGCTGCCGTACGGCCCATGGTCAGGGCGAGTTTGCGCAGCCGGCGCCAGTCCGTGCGGACGCCGGTGGCCGGTACCCCGGGCCGGTCGCGGGGTACCCGGACGCGCAGCGCCCCGGGACGGATGCGGCAGTGCACGGGGGTGGGCAGGACGAGTGCCTCGCCGTCCACGCCCGCGTCGATCTCGGCGGCGTCGGCCGTGGTCACCACCTCCCGCGCCGTCGTCACCGTGAGCCCGGAGGCGACCCGGGGTCCCATCAGCAGCCCGGCGGCCTGCGCGGCGTTGTCGACCTTGACGCCGAGCACGCCCAGCAGACCGGTGTCGAGACGGTCCCGGCGGCCGAGCCCGGCCGGGTCGTCGGTCCGGTACGGGTTGTTGCTCACCAGCACCGCCTGCGGCTCCTCGAAGACGGTGTCCCCGGCCGTCGCCGTCAGCCGGGGTCCGGCGCGGTGGGTGAGCAGGTCGGGCAGGAGCTCCAGGATGGTGCCGACCTTGTCGTCCCGGTACGCGGGACTCTGCACGACCGCCGCGTACGCCCCGAAGGACACGTTGTTGACGAAGGGTCTGTCGCCGACGTAGCCGAGGTCGACCCGCAGCTCCACGCCGTCCCGGAGCGCGTCCAGGCAGGCCGCGGGATCGGCGCGGTCCAGCCCCAGGTCCATGGCGAAGTGGTTGCGGGTGCCCGCGCAGATCACCAGGAAGGGCAGGCCCCGTTCGGCGGCCACCCCGGCGACCAGTGCCTGCGTGCCGTCGCCGCCGGCCACCCCGAGCAGGTCGGCTCCCTCGTCCGCGGCCCGCCGGGCGAGCTCGGCGACGTCCTGCGGACGGTCGGGGTCGAGGAGCACGACCCGCGCGCCGAGCGCCTCCGCCTTCTCCTTGAGTCCGAAGGCGCCGACCTTGCCGCCGCCGGACCGCGGGTTCATGATCAGGAACGGCCGCCGCGGCCGGCCCGCGATCCGCTCCCGCAGCCGCGCCTCGTGGGCCCGGGTGGCCCGCACGGCGGTGCGCCCGGCGACGACGGCCAGCGCCCACAGGCCGAGCGAGGTGACCACGACCCAGAGCAGGTTGGCCCGGTCGTAGTAGGCGAGGACGGCCAGCGGGGTCACCACGGTCAGCGCCACGGCCAGCGCCCGCACCACACCGCGGCGGGTCAGCACCCACCACGCCCCCGCGGCGGTCACCGCGGTGCCGCCCAGCGCGGTCGCCACCAGCGCGATGCTGCGCAGCCCCGCGACCACCAGCGGCAGCGCAACGGCCGCCCCCGCCGCGGTCAGCGCCAGGCGGGCGAGCCAGCGCTGTGCGACGTGCCTCCGGGAGAGGTGCTCCATGCCTCCGACAGTGCCACCGCACGGCCCCGGCCCGCCATCCCTGCCGTGCCCCCGGGTGGCGGCCCCGGCCCTCGGGCCCCGGTGCCACGTTCGTCCGGACGTCCCGCAGGGGACCCCGTACGCCGTCACCGACACCCCTAAGGTCCGGGGAGTCCCCGCGGACCTCGGTGAACACCACGACGGCGTTCGTGCGCGTACACGCCGACGGTGCGTTCGAGCTGTGCGACACGTACGACCGGTTCGAGGACACCGTGGTCTCCGCCCGCGCGGCGGCGTCAGCCGGTGCAGCGCAGCACCCCGGCCGCCTCCTTGGCGGTCAGCACACGCCGCACGCTGTTCGCGACCAGCGTCCGCACCTTCGGTTCGTGGCGCATGGCGTAGCGGATGCCCTCGGCCATCGTGGGGATGCCCTTGGGGGAGACGGTGAGGGTGAGGTCGCCGCCGGCGCGCAGGAAGGACAGGGCGCGCTGGCCGAGCGCCACGGACTGGGCGGAGGCCGCCTTGCCGAGGTCGTCGGAGATGATGACGCCCTTGAAGCCCAGGTCGCGACGGAGGGTCTGATCCACGATCAGCGACGAGAACACGGCCTTGTGCTTCGGGTCGATGCGCTGGTACGTCGCCAGCGACACCATCACCAGCCCCGCGCCCGCGGAGATGCCCGCGCGGAAGGGGGCGATGTTGCTGCCCGTCCGGGTCAGCGTCGTGTCCGTCACCGAGGCGGTCGTGTCCGTGTTGCCCTTGACGCTGCCGAGGCCGGGGAAGTGCTTGGGCGTGGTCAGCACCCCGGCCGCCTTCGAGCCCTGGACGTACGCCGTGACGTGCGGGGACACCACCCCGGAGGTCGAGCCGAACTGGCGGCCGTAGCGGCCGATGGGGGCGTTCGCGGTGCCGATCGAGGTGGGGACGATGTCGGCGACGGGCGCCAGGTTGACGTTGACGCCCGCCTTCTTCAGCTCCTTCGCCCAGCCCTCCGCCCGCGAGCGCAGCGTGGCCGTGGAGTACGTGCCCTGGGTCTTCCCGCTGGGGATCGTGGAGAAGCCCGTGCCCTTGAGGACCTGCACCTGGCCGCCCTCCTGGTCCGTGGAGACCAGCAGGCCGACCCGCTGCCCGGCCGCGGTCTGCCCCAGGGACTTCTGCAGCCCGTCCACGAGCGTCCGGGTCTTCGTCACCCCTGACGTGCTGCGGCCGGCGAGGAACACCGACCCGACGGCGTAGGAGCGCATCGCGTCCACGTCGGCCTTGGGCGGCGTGGGCAGCTGGGCCGCGCCCATGAAGAGCTGGCCGACGCGCTGCGTGTCGTTCATCGCCGCCAGGACGCGGTCCGCACAGGACGCCTTGGGGACCGCCGCGCGGCCCGTGGCGACCATGGACTCCGGGGCGGACGGCGTGCCCTGGCAGGCGGCGAGGGTCAGCGTCGAGACCAGCAGGGCGAGGGACACGCGTCGGGGCGTGAGCACGTACGAGGTCACCCCTGCAGCGAATATCCTCGGCGTCGTCCCTGTCAATCGGAGCCGGAGCCCGCGGGAGGGGCCGTGACGAGCCGTTATGTCGCCGTGGTGGGTCCCGCCGAGGCCACCGGGCGGGAGCGCGACCTCGCCCGCGCGGTCGGTGAACTCCTGGCCCGGCGCGGGGCCGTCGTCGTCTGCGGCGGGCTCGGCGGGGTGATGGGAGCCGCTTCCGAGGGAGCCCGCGCACAGGGCGGTACCTCCGTCGGACTCCTCCCGGGCCGGGACCGCCGGGCGGGTGACCCGTCCCTCTCCGTGACGATCGCCACCGGCCTCGGCGAACTCCGCAACGGCCTCGTCGTCGCCGCCTCCGATGCCGTGGTGGCGGTCGGCGGCAGCTGGGGAACGCTGAGCGAGGTGGCGCTCGCCCTGCGGGCCGGCAAGCCCGTCGTCGTGGTCGGCGGCTGGGACGTGCGGGGACCCGGGCCCGGGGAGACGTTCCTGCGCGCCGACTCCGCCGAGGAGGCCGTCGAGGCCGTGGAAGCGGCGCTGGCGGAGTCCTCCCCCGGCGGCTGAGCAAGGCGCCCGGCCGCCGGGGAGGACACGCGCGGGTCAGATCGCGATGGCCTTCAGCTCGGTGTAGTGGGCCAGCCCCGCGGCGCCGAACTCGCGGCCGATCCCGCTCGCCTTGAACCCGCCGAACGGGGCCGCCATGTCGGGCGCCGCTCCGTTGACGTGGAAGGTGCCGGTGCGGACCCGCCGGGCGATCTCCAGACCGTGCTCCCGGTCCGCCGTCCACACCCCGCCGCCCAGGCCGTACGGGGAGTCGTTGGCGATGCGGACGGCCTCGTCCTCGTCGTCGAAGGGGATCACGACCAGCACCGGCCCGAAGATCTCCTCGCGGGCGATCCGCATCGCGTTGTCGACGTCGGCGAAGACCGTGGGACGCACGTAGTGCCCGCCCTCCAGGCCCTCCGGGACGCCGGGACCGCCCGTCACCAGCCGCGCGCCCTCCCGTACGCCGAGCTCGATGTAGGAGCGGACCCGCTCGGCCTGGTCGGCGCGGACCATCGGGCCGAGGAAGGTGCCCGGGTCCGCCGGGTCGCCCACCGTGAGGTCGTCGGCGAGCGCCGCCACCGCCGCGACGACCTCCTCGTAGCGGCCGCGCGGGGCCAGGATGCGGGTCTGCGCGACGCACGCCTCGGCGTTGTTGCCGAAGGAGCTGTACCTCAGGCCCGCCACGACCTCGTCCAGGTCGGCGTCCTCCAGGACGATCGCCGCGGACTTGCCGCCCAGCTCCAGGGTGACGCGCTTGAAGGTCTCCGCCGCGGCGCCCGCGATGGCGCGGCCCGCGGCGGTGGACCCGGTGAAGGCGATCTTGTCGACGCCCGGGTGGCCGACGAGGTGGGCGCCGGCCTCGCGGCCGCCGGGCAGGATGCTGACCACCCCGTCGGGGAAGCCCGCCTCGGCGAAGAGCTCCCCGAGCAGCAGACCGTCCAGCGCGGTCTCGGGGGACGGCTTGAGCACCACCGTGCACCCGGCCAGCAGTGCCGGGACCAGCTTGGCCAGTGCCGACTGGTGCGGGGCGTTCCACGGGATCACCGCCGCCACCACGCCCACCGGCTCGCGGCGCACCACGGTCTGCCCGCCGCCGGCGGCCGGACGGCGCTCCTCCCAGGCGAGCTCGCCCGCGGCCCGCAGATAGCCCTGGGTCTGCACGGACACGGCCGGCTGCAGCATCGAGGTGAACCAGTGGGGGGAGCCGTTCTCGGCGGTGATCAGCGCGGCGATCTCGGCGGCCCGGGCCAGGTGCAGCTCGTCGAAGCGGGCCACGACCCGCATCCGCTCCTCGGGGCTCATGCGGGGCCACGGGCCCTCGTCGAAGGCGGCGCGGGCGGCGGCCACGGCGCGGTCGACGTCCGCCGCGCCGGCCTGGGCGGCGCGGCCCACCAGCGAGCCGTCGTGGGGGGAACGGACCTCGATCAGGTCCGGTGCGGCGGGGGCGGTCCAGTGGCCGCCGATGAAGAGCCGGTCATACGTGATCATCAGGAATCCTCGGGTCGTTCACGGAGGGGGTCGGCGCCGGCACGGCGGGTACCGGCCGGCGTCCGCTCCACGCTCCGCCCGGCGCCACAGGGCCGGCCAGGGACGGAGTGTCCCTGGGACTGCCCGTACCAGGCACGCGTCCCGTCCGGTGCCGAGAATGGGGGCATGCCTTCCGCAGACCGCCCGCACCGCCCCGACAACGCGCTCGGGGACTTCCTGCGCGCCCGGCGGGGCGCGGTCGACCTCGAACGCCTCGGCCTGCCGGACGACGGCCGCCACCGCCGCGTCCCCGGGCTGCGCCGCGAGGAACTCGCCGAGCGTGCCCACGTCAGCGTCGACTACGTGGTGCGCCTGGAGCAGGGCCGCACCCGCCGGGTGTCCCAAGGCGTCCTGGAAGCGCTCGCCGACGCCCTGGAACTGGCCCCGGACGAGCGGGCCTACCTCTTCGCCATCGCCGACGTCACCCAGCCGAAGGCGTCCCGCCCGGCCCCGGCGCAACGGGTGCTGCCGCAGATCCAGCAACTGCTGGACGGCATGCGCGACGTCCCGGCGCTGGTGCTGGGCCGCCGGCAGGACGTCCTGGCGTGGAACGCCCCCGCCGCGGCCCTCCTGACCGACTTCGGCGCCCTGCCGCCCGAGCACCGCAACGTCATCCGGCTGACCTTCCTCGACCCCGGTTACCGCGCGCTGTACGGGGACGACTGGGCGGGCATCGCCCGGGAGTGCGTGGCCTCCCTGCGCATGGAGGCGGGCCGTTACCCCGAGGACCCGGCGCTCGCCGCCCTCGTGGGCGAACTCAGCGTCAAGGACGCCGACTTCCGCGCCTGGTGGGGCAGCCACCGGGTACGCGGGGCCCGGCCCCGCAGCAAGACCTACCAGCACCCCCTGGTCGGGCCCCTCACCCTGGACGTCCAGCAGCTCACCGTCGAGGGCCAGACCGGCCAGTCCCTGATCACCTACACCGCCCGCCCCGGCACCCCCTCGGGGGACGCCCTGCGCTTCCTCCTGCAGTGGTCGGCGTCCGGCGCGCCCGACGCGGACGCGGTGCGGGCCCGCGCGGCGCGCGACGCGGAGCGGCGGGACCGCTGACGGGGCCGGCGCTCGCGCCGCCCCGTCCCGGCCCCGCACGCGGGCGCGCTCACCGCGGCAGGCGGTCCCAGAACGAGCAGTGGTGCGCGGACGCCGCGTCGACGGGACGGATCCCGCCCGGCCCGGGAGCCAGCGACTGCACCGACGGCGCGCCAGACGACGCGGGGCGCAGGACGGGCCAGACCGGGGCGCCGGGAGAGTTCGGGTCGCCGGTGCGCGCGAAGTGCGTCCAGTAGTCGACCATGCGGTCCGACAGGGCGCGCTGCTCATCGGTCAGCGGCCTTTCGGTGGGGAAGGGCGGGAACAGGAAGGGCATTTCGAAGCCGTGCGCCGCCCCGTAGGGGAAGCCCGGGTTCGCCGGCAGACCGCTGAGGACGGGGGCGTCCGGATCGCTGAACTGGTAGCCGTGGAGCGGGACGCCGGGGGCATGGGCGGCGACCGCCCGGCCGGCTGCGAGCGTGGTGCACGTCAGGGACCGGTCGGTCAGCACCGCCGCCCAGGCCAGTGCGGGCGTGGGGTGGTGCGCCGCCGGATACCGCGCTTCGACAGCCGCGGCCGAGGGCCCGAAGGCCTCGACGAGCCGGGCGCGGTAGTCGTACTCGGTGAGGACGGGGAACGCGGCGAGCGACAGACCGACGAACATCCGCATCTCGTCGTGGTTGGTGCCCAGGAGGACCGGCATGCGGTGGAAGCGCCCCGACGCCAGCGCCCGGTCCGGAGCCACCGGGAGCAGCCCGTTGCCGAAGGCGGGCCGGTTGAAGGACTGCATCAACGGGGCCGTGGCGAGGCGCTCCGTGCCCTGCCCGCGCAGGCAGGCCAGTACCGCGTCTGCGTCGTCCGCCGTGCAGCCGAGTTGCCGGGCGGCCTCCACGCCTGCCGTCTGGACCTCGCGCTGCGGGGCGAACGGCTCGTACGCCGGTGTGCCGGGTCCGAGAGCGCCGCGCGGGAAGGACATGAAGCACGAACCGCTCTGGAGCAGCGCCCGCTGGAAGAGCCCGGCGGCCGTCGGCGAGGTGAGGTGCGCGCAGATGCCGAGCGCGCCCGCGGACTCGCCGAACAGCGTGACGTTGCCCGGGTCGCCGCCGAAGCGCGCCGCGTTCGCCCGCACCCAGCGCAGGGCGGCCTGCTGGTCCGCCAGCCCGAACGGCGGGGCGGAGCCGAGCCCGGGGTGACCGAAGTAACCGAAGATCCCCAGGCGGTAGTTGACCGTGACGACGACCGTGTCCCCGCGGACCGCCAGCCGCCCGGTGTCGTAGTCACCGCCGGAACCGCCGAGGAACGCACCGCCGTGCAGCCACACCAGCACGGGTCGCTTCTTGCGGGCCGGCTCGGGCTTCGTCGCCGGCGTCGTGACGTTGAGGTAGAGGCAGTCCTCCGACCCGACGACGGCGCTCGCCCCCGGTGCCGGCATCTGCACACAGCGCTGAGCCGCCGTCGTCGCGTCCCGGACACCACGCCAGGCGGCGGCCGGCGCCGGGGCGCGCCAGCGCAGCGGTCCGGTCGGCGGCGCGGCGTAGGGAAGGCCCTCGAAGGTGGTGTACGAGCCGTGGGACACGCCGCGCACGAGGCCGTGGTCGGTCCGTACGACGGTGCCGTCCCGCCCCGCGGAGTGCGGGCCACCGGACGGTGCGCCGGTCGCGGGCGCGGCGGTCGCCGTGAGCAGCGCCACCGCGCAGAGCAGGGCGAAGAGCACCGCACGGAGCCTGTCTCTTCGGCACGGACGGGGAGCGGTGATGATCGGGGACATGCGTGACCACCGTTCTTGGTCGCAGGGGTACGGACAGGATCGGCCGGGATCGGCCGGGATCGGACGCGGCCGCTCGGGTGCCCGGGGTCGTACGTCGCCGGCCGGGCCGGAACGGGGCCTGAGCGGCGGGGAAGGGCGGACCGGGGCGGCCGGTGATCAGTACGCTAGGACCTCCCCCGCGCTGGAGGTTCAAGGCACCGTGACGCAGGACACATGGAGCATCGGTGAACTCGCCGCGGGAACGGGGGTGCCGGTCAAGACCCTCCGTTACTACTCCGACAGCGGGCTGCTGCCCGTCGCCGCCCGCAGCGGCGGGGGCCACCGGCGCTACGGCCCCGAGGCGTGGGAGCGGATACGCCTCATCAGACGCCTACGGGCGCTGGACACCCCGATCGCGACCATCACGCAGGTGGTCACCGGTGAGCGGTCCCTGGACGAACTGGTGGCGACCGAACTCGAAGCGGTGCAGGAGCGGTTGGCCGAACTGCGGTGGCGTCAGGCCACGCTCGAGTCGCTGGACGACTGCCCCGGCGAGGAACGGCTCCGGCGGCTGGGGATCCTCGCCCGCGTGCAGCAGCTCCCGCAGGCACGCCGCACGCTCACCGACCACTGGTACCGCGAGCTCTCCGGGTCCCTGCCCAAGCGCCGGCTCGACATCATGATCGCCATGCTGGCCCCCGACCCGCCGCAGGACCCCGGACCCACGACGGTCCTGGCCTACGCCGAGCTCCATCTGCTCATCTCCACGCCCAGTTTCACCCGCTGGACCCAGGACCACGACGAGGAGATGAGGGACGCCCCGGCCTTCTACGGGGAGATCGAAGAGGTCGCCGGCCTGACGGCCGCCGCCGTGGCCCAGGGGCTGCCGCCCGGCAGCGGGGACGCGGTGAACGCCTTCGTCTCCGCCCACGCGCGGGCCCGGCGGGAGTCGGACACCCCCGCCTTCCGCGCGTACCTGCACGCCCTGGTGTCGAGGTCGTCCGGCTTCGACCCCCGCCTGGAACGCTACTGGGGCCTGGTCGGCACGGTCACCGGCGGGCGCGTGCTGAACATGACGGTGGCCCACCGATGGCTGACCGCCGGACTGGCGATGTCGCTGACCGGCGGTGGACCCCCGCTGCCGGCTCCGGCCGGCCCGACCCCGTGAACGCCGGGACCCGGCAGGGGAGGCCGGCACCGGACGGCGGCCTTCGCGTGCCGTAGGGCACGGGTTCCTCCGGGGCCGAGGGCTGTGCTCCGTGGGGCGTTTCGTACCGTCCCGGGCGGGTTCGCCGCGACCTGGCGGGGGTCGTCGCAGGTTGCCCGAACCGCCGTGTCGCCGTTGGGACATGTCACAGCTGTGACAGCTGATACCCGGTGACACCTCCCCGGCATCGGCAGATTCTGTCGGACAGCGCGTGACCCGGAGCTGTACGAAAGGTGTTTGGGTGATGGCAAGGTTCCGCCTCGCGGCGGCGATATCGACAGTGCTGGTGGTGACGCTCGGGGGCACCACGGCCGCCTCCGCGGGTACCGCCCCGGACGGGCCGGCGCGATCCGCCGACCGTGCCGGGACGTCCTCGGCCACCGTCCGGCTGGTGACCGGCGACCGGGTGACGGTGACGTCGGTGCCCGGTGGGCGGCACACCGCCTCGGTCCAGCCGGGACCCGGCCGCGAACACATACCCTTCCGCACGATGGAGACCGACGGCGGGTCACTGACCGTCCTGCCGTTCGACGCCGAGGCACTGGTGTCCGCGGGCACCCTGGACCGCCGGCTGTTCGACGTGACGGCGCTGGTCGCCGCCGGGCTCGACGAGGCGCACTCCGCCACGCTGCCGCTGATCGTCTCCTCGCGGCCCGAGCCGGTGCGGGACGGCGCGCGCGTCGCCGCGCAGGCGGCGAGGACCGCCGAGGCGACCGCCGACCGGCTGGTGGCGCTCCGCGCGGACCAGACCTCCTCGCGCACCCTGGAGAGCATCGGGGCCCGCTCCTTCCGCGTCGACGGCGACGAACTCGGCGCCTTCTGGAAGACGCTGAACCCCGGCGGGACCTCGGACGCCGCCCGGGTCGCGGTGACCCCGCGGGTCTCGCTGGACGGCAAGGTCAAGGCGGTGCTGGACCGCAGCACCGCGCAGATCAACGCGCCCACCGCCTGGAAGGCCGGCTACGAGGGCCAGGGTGTGAAGGTCGCGGTGCTGGACACCGGTGTCGACGCGAACCACCCCGATCTCGCGGGGCGCATCGCGGAGGCCAGGAACTTCTCCGACAGCGTGAACACCGACGACCACTTCGGGCACGGTACGCACGTCGCCTCCATCGTCGGCGGCAGCGGCGCGGCGTCGGCGGGGACCCGGCGCGGTGTGGCGCCGAAGGCGGACCTGCTGGTCGGCAAGGTGCTCGGTGACGACGGCTCCGGGTCGGAGTCCCAGGTCATCGACGGTATGGAGTGGGCGGCGGGCGAGCACGCCAAGGTCGTCAACATGAGCCTCGGCGCGGACATCCAGACCGATGGCACCGACCCGATGAGCCAGGCCGTCAACACCCTGACCGCGTCGACGGACACGCTGTTCGTCATCGCCGCGGGCAACGCCGGCCCGGGGCCGTCCACCGTGGGATCGCCGGGCGCGGCCGACGCGGCGCTGACCGTCGGCGCCGTCGACCGGGACGACTCCCTCGCCTCCTTCTCCAGCCGCGGCCCGCGCTACGGCGACGGCGCAGTCAAGCCCGACGTGACCGCCCCGGGTGTGGGCATCGTGGCCGCCCGTGCCGCGGGCACCACCATGGGCGACCCGGTCGACGCGAACTACGTCGCCGCCTCGGGCACGTCGATGGCGACCCCGCACGTCGCGGGCGCCGCGGCGCTGCTGGCCCAGCAGCACCCGGGCTGGGGCGCGCAGCAGATCAAGGACGCGCTGATCAGCACCTCGCGCACGGTACCCGGCACCAAGGTGACCGAGCAGGGCGGCGGCCGGATCGACCTGGCCACCGCCACCGGCACGATCACCGCGACCGGCACGGTCGTGCTGCCCCCGGTCCAGAACGGCGGAACGGGGGGACGGCAGCAGGCGGCCACCGTGCGCTACACCAACACCGGTGACAAGAAGGTCGATCTGAAGCTGGCCGTCAAGCTCTCCACCGGAACCGGGCGCGCGCTGCCCGACGGGGTCGTCACCCTCGGCTCCGGCACCGTGAGCGTCGCGCCCGGTGCCACCGCCGACGTCCCGCTGAGCACCGACGCGGCCCACGCCGCGCGCGGGAAGTACTACGGCTACGTCACCGCCGCGGCGGCCGACGGCACCGTCGTCGCCCACACCACCGTCAGCCTCAACGTGCACGCTCCCAAGCACAAGCTGACCGTGGTCGCCCGCGACGCCGACGGCAAGGTCATCGAGGGCGCCGCGCCCACGATCTGGGGCGCCGACGGGTTCGTGCAGTACAGCGGCGTCGAGCCCGCCGTCGCCGAGGTCGAGGAGGGCACCTACCAGCTCAGCTTCGGCACGCTGGACAGGGCCGCCGACGGCCAGGAGCTCCGCGAGGTGGTCAACCCGGAGGTGAAGGTCACCAAGGACACCACGGTGACGCTCGACGCCTCCAAGGTCACCGAGGTGAAGATCCGCACCCCCCGGCCCGCCGAGCAGCGCGGCATCATCAGCTACCAGACGTACCGGAAGATCGACGGCAACGGCCTGATCCAGGGCGTGATGTTCTTCGACATCGCCAAGCGGATCTACGTCAGCCCCACCGCGCGCGTCACCGACGGCGACTTCGAGTTCGCCTCGCGCTGGCAGCTGGTGGCCCCGCAACTGCGGGCGAAGGTCTCCGGCACGTCGCCGGCCTTCACCCCGTACTACGTGCCCGCGTCCCCGGCCTTCGACGACAAGGGCGCCGAGCTGACCGCCGTCGACGCCGGCACCGGCACCGCGGCCGACCTGAAGAAGGCCGGCGTGCGCGGCAAACTGGCGGTCGTCCGCTGGAACTTCACCGACGACCGGGAGCTCGCCAAGGCGGCCGGGGCGGCCGGGGCCAAGGCGCTGATGCTGGTCGTGGAGGAGGGCTTCTACCCCTGGACGCGGTGGAGCCCGACCGGTGACCGGATGGCCGTGCCCACCATGCGTGCGGGCACGGCGGAGGGCACCGCGCTCCTCAAGAGCATCAAGAAGCGCACCACCACGGTGGAGTTCTCCGGCACGGTGCGCAGCCCGTACCTGTACGACGTGATGCAGGTGTCCAAGGGCTTCGTCCCGAAGAACCTGGTGCACACCGTCTCCGAGCGCGAGAGCGCGGTGGTCCGCAGCACCTACACCCGTACCGGCGCCTCGCAGTGGGCGAGTGAGCAGCGCTTCGGGTGGCGTCCGTACCAGGACACCGCCTGGAACCAGTACAGCCGCGAGGTGCCGACGGGCCAGGAGCGCGTGGAGTACGTGAGCGGCGGGGACACCCTGTGGCGCCACACCGTGCACCACAACGTCGTCTTCGGCACGGACACCCCGCTCGGGGCAGGCATGCAGGACCTGCCGCGGACCTACCGGCCCGGTCAGAAGGCCACGGAGCGCTGGTTCGGGGCCGTGGTCCGGCCGTCGATCCCGCGCGGTGCGGCCTGGCCGTCGGTGCGCACGGGCGACACCCTGTCCGTCTTCGTCCCGGAGTTCAACGACTCCGGCACCGGCCACTACTCGTTCTACGAGCGGAACGGCTTCGGTGGCGGCATCGGAACCGGAGCGGCCCGCGCCGGCGACGGACTGCCGGTGGACGACACCGCCACCGCGGCGCTCTACCGCGACGGGAAGCAGATCGCCGCGTCCGACACGGGCGCCTGGGGCAACTTCGAGGTGCCCGCGGGCGACGCCGCGTACCGGCTGGACCTGACCACCGCCCGCACCTCGGACGACTGGCGGTTCGCCACCGGCACCCGCACCTCGTGGACCTTCCGCTCGGGCACCGCGGCGCAGCCGACGGCGCTGCCCCTGCTGCAGGTCGACTACGCCGTGCCGGTCGACGCCCGCAACGCGGTGGGCCCCGCCCGCCGTCACACCCTGGGCCTGGACGTGCGCATGCAGGACGGCACGGCCGCGCCGCGCGGGGTGACCGTGCGGGTGGAGACGTCCTACGACGACGGGCGGACCTGGACCCGGGCCGCCACGGCCCGCAAGGGTGGCGGCTTCACCGCCACCGTGGAGCGTCCGTCGCGGGTGCGCGGCGACGCCTATGTGACGCTGCGCGTGACCGCGACCGACGCGGCCGGCAACAGCGTCCGGCAGACGGTGGACCGTGCGTATCTGCACAGCGGCGCACGGGACTCCGGAGGACGGTGACGGTGGGGCGTCACCGTTGACACAGCGGCGGGTGCAGGGGAGTGTGGGCCCCGGCACCCGCCGCACCATTGGCGCGAAACATTCCCCGGGTATAGTCCGGCCGTTAACGATATGTGCGGCTTGTACGCCACCTGTGCGTACGTCGTGCGGACCCGTCCCGGACCCGGAGGAACGCGGCATGCTCGAGGTGGCTGGCCTCACCGCGGTCGAGGAGACCGTCTACCGGCTTCTGGTCGCCACCGTCACCGCGTCGGCGGACGAGGTCGCCGCACAGACGGGCCTGCCACCCGGGCAGACGGAGGGCGTCCTCGCCTCCCTCGCCACCAAGGGGCTGGCCAGCCCCACCGACGGCCTCCCCCGGCAGTACGCCGCCACCCCGCCGGACGTGGCCCTGCTGCCGCGGCTGCAGCGCCAGGCCGACTCCCTCGACAAGGCCCGCACCGCGGTCACCGACCTGCTGGACAGCTACCGCAGCACCGTGCGCCGCCAGGACGCCGGCCAGCTCATCGAGGTCATCACCGGCGCCGAGGCGCTGCGCCAGCACCTGCGGCAGATGCAGGAGAACGCGCGCCACGAGATGCTCTGGTTCTGCAAGGCGCAGTACGTCGCCATGCCCTCGGGGAGCAACCGCGCCGAGTACGAGGCCCTCGCCCGCGGCGTGCGCTACCGCGTCCTGTACGAGCGGGCGTTCTTCGACGACGACGGGGCCATCGACAACGTCGTCGAGGGCGTCCAGGCCGGGGAGATGGCCCGCTCCGTGCCCCACCTGCCGCTGCGCCTCGCGGTCGCCGACCGCACCATAGCCATCTGCCCCCTGGTCCCGGGCGGCCCGCAGGGCAGCCCCAACGAACCGACCGCGGCGCTGCTGCGCGACAGCAGCCTCCTGGAGGCGCTGACCGCGCTGTTCGAGCGCTACTGGGAGGACGCGGTGCCGCTGCACGTCAGCGCGTCCGGCGCGGTGAGCGGTGCCGACGGCGCCGACGACTCCGACCCGCTGAGCGAGACCGACCGCCGGCTGCTGTCGCTGCTCGTCGCGGGTGTCGCCGACAAGGCCATCGCCAGCCAGATGGGCCTGAGCCGGCGCACCGTCCAGCGCCACATCCAGCACATGATGACGCTCGCCGGCGCTGCGACCCGCATGCAGCTCGCCTGGCAGGCGGCCCGCCGCGGCTGGCTCTGAACCGGGTGCGGCAGGGCCCGCGGGCGTAGGGTGAGAGGTGGCGCGAGTGCCCAAGGCCACGGAGCGTTGGTGCCATGTCCCGACGTCACACCGCTCCCACCAGTAGCGCCGAGGAACTGCTCAACACACTCGGGCAGCTCACCGGACGCATCCTGGAGCGGATCAAGATGCAGCAGGCTCGGGTGGAGCTGGCAGCCGCCCTCCAGCGGCACACCCTCGGCGCCGCCCTCCCGGCCGTCCCCGGGCTGCGCGTGGCGGGGCGCTACGCCCCGGCGCGCGACGGTCTCGACATCGGCGGCGACTGGTACGACGTGTTCCCCATGCCGGACGGCAGCGTCGGCTGCGCCATCGGCGACGTGCAGGGCCACGACGTCGAGGCCGCCGCCTACATGGGCCAGGTGCGCACCTGCCTGCGTGCCATCGCCGTCGCCACCACGGAACCCGCGGAGGTGCTGGCCCGCACCAACGACCTGCTGATCTCCATGGGGTCCGGGCTCTTCGTGACGTGCACCTTCCTGCGCTTCGACCCGGCGACGCGTGAACTGGTCGACGCCCGCGCCGGGCACGTACCGGCGGTGTGGGCCACCGACGACGGACGCTGCGAGGTCGTGCTCGACGAGGGCGGCCTGCCGCTGGGCATCCTCGACGGCGAGAAGTACCCGTCGACCCGCCGTGTCCTGGCCGGCACCGGTGCCTTCGTGCTGGTCACCGACGGGGTCGTGGAGGGCCCCGGCCATCCCATCGACGACGGGCTGGCCCGCGTGGCGGAACTGGCCGCCGCCGGCTGCACCGCCGACCCCGACGAGCTGGCCGCCCGGCTGATCTCCGTCGCCGACTTCACCGGCCACAGCGACGACGCCGCGGTGCTCGTCCTCGGGCACGGCGGCCCCCGCGGGACGGCACCGCGATGACCGCCGGCGGCGAGGGCCTGCGGCGCCACCGGGCGACGGCCCTGTGGATCGTGGTCATGGCCGCCGCCTACTACGGCGGGGCCCGTATCGGACTGGAGCAGCAGTTGGTGCGCGGTCAGGTCACCCCGATGTGGCCGCCGACCGGGATCGCCCTGGTCGGCCTGCTGCTCGGCGGCATCCGGTTGTGGCCGGGCATCGCCGTCGGCGCGTTCGTGGTCAACATCGCGATCGGGCCGTCGCTGCTGCCCGTGCTGGGCATCGCGGCGGGCAACACCCTCGCCCCGGTGTGCGCCTGCCTGCTGCTGCGCAGGGTCGGATTCCGCGTCGAACTCGACCGGCTGCAGGACGCCCTCGCCCTGGTCTTCCTCGGCGCGCTCGGCGGGATGCTGATCAGCGCGACCGTCGGCAGCGGTGTGCTGGCGGCTTCCGGGGCCGTTCCGCCCGGCGGCTTCTGGCCCACCTGGTCGGTCTGGTGGACCGGCGACGCGATGGGGGTGCTGGTGATCGCGCCGCTGCTGCTCGTCCTGCGCACCCTCAGGCCCCCGCGCGGGGTCCGGGCGTACCGCTGGGCGGAGGCGGCGGCGCTCCTCGCGGGCACCGCGCTCGTCACCTTCGGGGCCACCCACAGCACGCCCGGGCTGCTCTTCCTCGTCTTCCCGCTGCTGATCTGGGCCGCCTTCCGCTTCCAGCTGGCCGGGGCCGCGCCCTGCGCCCTGATCACCTCGCTCATCGCGATCGACGCCGCCGCGGCCGGGTCCGGCCCGTTCGTAGGGCACGACCTCTTCGCGAAGATGGTGACCCTCCAGGCCTTCAACGGGTCCGCCGCGCTGACCGCCCTGCTGCTGTCGGCGACCGTCACCGAACGCGAGCACACCCGCCGCGAGATCGAGCAGGTCTGCCGCAGGCTCGGCGAGGCGCTGTCCCGGCTGGCGCCCGACGAGAAGATCGAGCACTGGGCGGCGGTGCCGCCCGCGGAGCGAGGCCCCGAGTAGCAGTGCCGTTCCGCGCGTCCTCCTTGCGGGGTGGCGCTACTTTGAGAGGGGGCCCCACGAGGGCCGCCACAGCGGACGGAGGTGCCGGTGGGGACTGGCGGCGGCAAGGACGCCGAAGGCCTGCCACGACTGCAGCTCGACGCCCTGCTGGACGAGCTGCAGTCGCGCATCGACGCGGTGCGGGGGACGCGGGACCGTGTGCACAGCCTGCTGGAGGCCGTGCTGACGGTCGGCCGCGAGCTGGACCTGCCGCAGGTGCTGCGGCGCATCGCGGAGGCCGCGGTCCTGCTGGTGGACGCCGAGTACGGGGCGCTGGGCGTGATCGGCGACGACGCGCGGCTGGCACAGTTCCTGACGGTGGGCGTCAGCGACGAGCAGATCGAGGCGATCGGCCCGCTGCCCTCGGGGCACGGCATCCTCGGCGAGCTGATCCGTCACCCGGCCCCGCTGCGGCTGGAGGAGATCGCCCGGCACCCGGCCTCCCACGGCTTCCCGTCGAACCACCCGCCGATGCACTCCTTCCTGGGGGTGCCGATCCGGGTCCGCGACGAGGTGTTCGGCAACCTCTACCTGACGGAGAAGCGGGGCGGCAAGGAGTTCGACGGCGAGGACGAGACGGTGCTGTCCACCCTGGCCGTGGCGGCCGGGGTCGCCATCGACAACGCCCGGCTGTACGAGGAGGCCCGGTCGCGCCAGCGGTGGCTGGAGGCGAACGCGGAGATCACCCGGGGCCTGCTGTCGGGCATCGACGAGAACGCGGTGCTGGAGCTCATCGTGGAGCACGCGCGGCGCATCCTCGGCGCGGACCTGGGGGTGCTCGCCCTGCCGGCCGGAAGCGGCGGCATCACGATGGCCATCGCCACGGGCATCGACGCCGACGCCCACCGGGGGCTGACGCTGCCGTGCGAGGGATCGTTCACCGGCGCGGCCATGGCCGCGAACGAGCCGCTGACCAGCGCCGACATCCAGCGCGACCCGCGCGTGGTGGCGGGCCCGCCGCGGTTCGAGGGCCTGGGCCCCGCGGTGGCCGTGCCGATGGCGACCCCGCAGGGGGTGCGCGGGGCGCTGCTGCTGGCCCGTGCCGAGGGGGAGGCACCCTTCACGGACGTGGAGACCGCGCCGCTGCTGGGCTTCGCCGGCTCCGCGGCCCTGGCGATGGAGCTGGCCGAACGGCGGCGGTCGGCCGAGCAGCTGGTGCTCCTGGAGGACCACGACCGGATCGCCCGTGACCTGCACGACCTGGCGATCCAGCGGCTGTTCGCCACCGGGATGACGCTGCAGAGCGCGGTGCGCTTCGTCGACCACCCGCAGGCGAGCGAACGGCTGCTGCGGGCCGTGGACGACCTGGACGAGACCATCAAGATCATCCGCTCGACGATCTTCGGGCTGCGCAGCCACGACACCGGGCCCACCCGCCAGGGACTGCGGGTGCGGACGGCGAAGGCGGTGGAGGAGGCGGTGCCCGGACTGGGCTTCACCCCGTCGCTGCGCATGGAGGGACTGATCGACACCGACGTGCCCACCGCGGTCGCGGAACACGTGGTGGCCGTGCTCGGCGAGGCCCTGTCGAACGTGGCCCGCCACGCCAGGGCCCGCAGCGCGGACGTCTCCCTGGTCGTCGGCTCCGGCACGCTGACCCTCACCGTCAGCGACGACGGCGTCGGCGTCCCCGAGGACGGTCACCGCAGCGGACTCGCCAACCTCGCGCAACGGGCGTACCGCCTCGGCGGCACGATGACCCTGGAGACCCCCGGCCAGGGCGGCACCCGTCTGGTGTGGCGGGTCCCGTCGGACGGCGGCCGGCCGCTCTGATCAGGCCCGCTCCGCGCCCTCGCGCACCGGCACCCGCGGCGCCCGGTCCCCGGACGCCGCGGCACCGAACCGGATGAGCATCTGCAGCAGGCCCGGCCCGCAGTCGGTGGTGCGCATCGCCGCCCGCAGGTCCGGCCACTCCATCGCCTCGTGCAGCAGCGTCGCGTGCACGGTGTTCGCCGTCGCCAGGAGCACCACGCGCTCCATCGCCTGCCCGGCCCGCAGCCAGTCCGCGCACGAGTCGTGGGGCGTGCACAGCGCGGCCACCAGGGGCCGCCGCCCCGGGTCGAGGGCGGCTGCCGCGCCGGCCCCGGAGTCCTCGTGGACCCTGCCGCCCTGACCGACCGGGCGGCCCGCGCCCGTCACGCCCCGCTGCTCCGCCTCCGCGGTCAGCCGCAGCAGCCGCAGCGCCTCCTCGGTGCGCGGCAGGGTCAGCGACGCGCCCTCCGCGTGCGCGGCGTCGATCAGTTCCAGCACCACCGCCCCGGTCGGGCAGTGCGCGAAGTAGGGCGTACGGCAGCTGTGGCGGCGCCAGATCGCGTCGTACAGGTCCTGGTACGCACCGTCGCCCACGTGGCGCGGCCCGACCGGGCGCACGGCGGCGAGCAGATCGGGGTCGGCGGGTACGGGCAGCAGGTGCACGGCCGGTTCCCACCCGAAGTGGGCCAGCGCGACCCGCAGGTTGAACACCGCGGCGCCCACGGACACGTGCAGGGCGCGCGCCGCCGCCTCCGACTCCGGCACCCCCGGCTCGGGGACGGCACGCACCTGGAACGTGCCGGTGTCCGGATCGAGGCGGTACCGCCAGGGCCGGCTGCCGCGGAACGAAGGCGCGGCCACGGCCGCGGAGATCAGCTTCTCCAGGGTCGCCCCGTTGAGTGTGGTGGGATTCATGGCGCGCTCCCTCCGGCCGCGTCCTCCCACCCTGCACGCCCCGCCGCCCCACGGGGGAGGGCCGACCGGCCCTACCCCGTGGGCCGCCGGGGCATCCCGCGTCCGCGGCCCCCCGGCATCCCCGCCGGGGCGGGCCCGTACTGTCCCCGGCGCCGGGCCACGCACCGTCCCCAGGCACGGGGACGTGGCGAGCGGGGCACGCGGCGCCGGGGCGTCGTCGCTGCGGGGTGGTTCCCCGCGGGACTCCGGTGTCGCGTCCGCCGGGGCAGGCCCGCGCTGCCCCAGGTGCCGTGCATTGGCGGCGGGGCACGCGGTGACGGCTGTGGTCCCGGTTTCTCGGCCGGATCCCTGCGTGGCGAGCGCCCAGTTTGGCGTCGCGGGTCACAGCCGGACGAGCGGGCGTCCGGCGGTGCGGGTCCGCGATGCCGTGGGCGTCGCATCCGGCGGCCATGGGGTCGCTAGCGTACGGCTCTGCCGTTGGGGCGGAGCCCTCGGGCGGGGGTCTCCGCGGGGGCTCAGGGGCCGGGTCTGGGGGTGGCGCCCGACGTGCGGTGTTCCGTGGCGAGGACGGCGGCCTGGATGCGGCGTTCGACGCCGAGCTTGCCCAGCATGCGGGAGATGTGGTTCTTGACCGTCTTCTCCGACAGGAACAGCCGTTCCCCGATCTGCCGGTTCGTCAGCCCCTCGCCGATCAGTTCCAGGATCTCCCGCTCGCGCGGGGTCAGCCCGGCCAGCGCCTCGTCCTGCGGCTCCGGCGGCTGCTCCTGTTCGCGCAGGCTGTTCATCAGGCGGGCGGTGGTCGCCGGGTCCAGCATCGACTGGCCGGAGGCCACCGTGCGGACCGCGGAGACCAGGTCGGAGCCCTTGATCTGCTTCAGCACGTAGCCGGCAGCCCCGGCCATGATCGCGTCCAGCAGCGCGTCGTCGTCGTCGAAGGAGGTCAGCATCAGGCACGCCAGCCCCGGCATGCGCGAGCGCAGCTCGCGGCAGACGCAGATGCCGTCGCCGTCCGGGAGGCGCACGTCGAGGATCGCCACGTCAGGACGGAGTGCCGGGGCCCGGGCGAGGGCGTGGTCGACCGTGCCGGCCTCCCCGGCGACCTCGATGTCCGGTTCGGCGTCGAGCAGGTCGTGCAGCCCGCGCCGCACCACCTCGTGGTCGTCGACCAGGAACACCCTGATCGGCGCCCGCTCGCCGGACTCCCGTGCCTCGCTCATCCCGGCCCCCAGGGCATCCGTTCCCGATTTCCCGATTTCCCGATCGCGCGGCCGCGCCCCGCCGACGTCCAGCAGACACGCCCGCGCACGCCGCCGCCACCGGTACCCGCCCGGTCCGTGGCCGGGCACCGCGTCCGTCAGTGGACCGTGCTGCCGCTGCCCTGCGGACCGTACAGGTCGAGCAGCCGGGTGCGGGCCCCCTGCAGCCGGTGCGCCACGATCTGCGCGACCCGCCGGGCCACCGCGCGCCCGAACACCGCGTCGGCCTCGCACAGCGCCCGCACCACCGTCGCGTCGAACTCGTCGGCCCGCACCGGGCTCTGCGTCCGCGCGCCCAGGTGCCAGGAGTACGGCGGGAAGAGCCACGAGCAGCCCAGCAGGTCCCCCGGTCCCAGGGTCTCGACGACGGCGGGCTGCCGCCCGGGCACGTGCAGGTCGAGCGCGATCGAGCCGGTGCGGATGATCCAGAAGCGGTCCGCCCGGTGACCCTCCTCGAAGATCCGGGCCCGGGCCGGGAAGGACACGTCGCGCGCGAGTTCCAGCAGCCGTCCGCGGGTCTCCGGTGGCAGCGCGTCGAGCAGGCCCGTCGTGGTGGTGGTCATCGCCGTCCTCCCTCTCGTCCGGTACGCCCTCCCCTCCAGGGTGCTCCGCCACCCGGCGGCGCGAGGAGGGGCCGTCCGGCCCCAACGCGGGGTCGTCGGGGAGGATGGGCCCATGCCGTCCGCCGTCTCCAAGCCCGCCCCGCCGCCCAGGAGGCCCGCCGTCGGGCGCGGCCGGCACGCACTGCTGCCGGGCCTCACCACCCTCCTCGGCTACCGCAGGGAGTGGCTGCGCGGCGACCTGCTCGCCGGCGTCACGGTGGCGGCCTACCTCGTGCCGCAGGTCATGGCCTACGCCGAACTGGCCGGGCTGCCGCCGGTGACGGGGTTGTGGGCCGTGCTCGCGCCGCTCGCGCTGTACGCCCTGCTGGGCTCGTCCCGGCAGCTGTCGGTCGGCCCCGAGTCCACCACCGCGCTGATGACCGCCACCGCGATCGCGCCGCTGGCCGCGGGCGACCCCGGCCGCTACGCCGTGCTCGCGGCGGCGCTCGCCGTCGTGGTCGGCCTGCTGGCCGTGGTGGCGTGGGCGGTGCGGGCGGGCTTCGTCGCCGACCTGCTGTCCCGGCCCGTGCTCGTCGGCTACCTCGCCGGAGTGGCCTGCATCATGGTCGTCGACCAGCTGCCCAAGCTGACCGGGGTGCCCGTCGAGGGTGAGGAGTTCTTCCCCCAGCTGGTCTCCTTCGTCACGCACCTGCCCCAGGCGCACGCCGGGACGGTGGCCTTCGCCGCCTGCGCGCTGCTCTTCCTCCTCCTCGTCCAGCGGTACGCCCCCCGCGCCCCCGGGCCGCTGTTCGCCGTGGTGGCCGGAACGGTCGTCGTCGGGGTCTTCGGGCTGGAGGGGCACGGCATCGCGGTCATCGGCGAGGTCCCCTCCGGGCTGCCCCGGCCGGCCCTGCCGGCCCCCGGCGACCTGGCCCACCTGCTGCTGCCCGCGGTGGGCGTGCTGCTCGTCGGCTACACCGACTTCGTGCTCACCGCACGAGCCTTCGCCGGCCGGGACGCCGCCCGCCTGGACAGCAACCAGGAACTGCTCGCCCTCGGCGCGGCGAACCTCGGGTCGGGCGTCCTGCACGGCTTCCCCGTCAGCAGCAGCGCCAGCCGCACCGCGCTCGGCGCCTCCGCGGGCAGCCGGACGCAGCTGTACTCGCTGGTGGCGCTGGGGGCGGTGGTCTGCGTCCTGCTCTTCCTCAACCCCCTGCTGTCCGGGATGCCCTCCACCGTCCTCGGCGCCATCGTCGTCTTCGCCGCCTGCCGGCTGGTCGACGTCGCCGGCTTCCGCCGCCTGGCGTCGTTCCGGCGCCGCGAACTGCTCCTGGCCCTCGCGTGCCTGCTGGGCGTGCTCGCGCTGGACATCCTGTACGGCGTCATGGTCGCCGTCGCGCTGTCGGTGGCCGAGATGCTGATCCGGGTGGCCCGCCCGCACGACGCCGTCGAGGGGCTGGTGCCCGGCCTCGCCGGCATGCACGACGTCGACGACTTCCCCCAGGCCCGGACGATCCCCGGCCTGCTCGTCTACCGCTACGACTCGCCGCTGTTCTTCGCCAACGCCGAGGACTTCCGGCGCCGGGCCCTCGCCTCCGTCGACCGGCAGCACGACCCGGTGCGGTGGTTCGTCCTCAACACCGAGGCCAACGTCGAGGTCGACATCACCGCCCTCGACGCCCTGGAGGAACTGCGCCGCGAACTCGCCGGCCGCGGCATCGTCCTCGCGCTCGCCCGCGTCAAGCAGGACCTGCTGGACGACCTGGACGCGTACGGCCTGACGGAGTCGGTGGGCCGCGAGCGCATCTTCCCCACCCTGCCCACGGCGGTCGAGGCCTACCGCGCCTGGGCGGAGGACGGCGCCGACGGGGGCGGGAACGGGGCCGCCGGGAGCGGGGACGGGGCGCACTGACGGGAGCGGGCCACACGGCGCCACCGTGAGGAGCACCCTGTGGGGAGGCCGCCTCGGCACCGCGCCGCGGCCGCCGCCGAGGGGGACGCTCATGACCACGCGGAAGCGGCAGGAAGCCCCGGGGAACCCCGACGCCCTCGCGCCCGAGGAGGTGTCCGAGTCCGAACGACTGCTGTTCGGCGGGCCCTTGCGGTACGACATGGGCTGGAACAAGCACGACGGCTCCTTCCTGGAACTCGGCCTGCGCGCGATGATCCGGCGGCTGCCGCAGCTCGTCGCCACCACCGTGCGCCTGGCCCACCGGTCCGACCCGCGGGCCCTGCGCGTCGTGGCGCTGGCCGAGGCGGGCCGCGGTGTCGCCCAGGCGGTCGGCCTGGTCGCCGTCAACTGGGTGCTCGCCCGGCTGCTGGTGCCCGGCGGGACCGCGGAGCGGCTGACGGGCGCCGCCCCGGCACTGGCGCTCGTGGCCGTCACCGCGCTGATCGGGGCGCTGCTGCGCTCCGCCTCCACGGCCGGCACCGGCAAGCTGGAGCCGACCGTGGAACGGGCGGCCACCGAGATGTACCTGGAGCGGGTCGCCCGCGTGGAGCTTGCGGCCGTGGAGGACGACGAGTTCCACAAGCTGCTGGACTCGGCGTCCTGGGGTGCCGCCTCCGCCCGGCGGATGATCAATTTCTGCTCGTCCGTGGTCAACGCGCTGATCTCGCTGGCGGCGGCGGCCGGTGTGCTCACCGTGCTGCATCCGGGGCTGCTCCCGCTGCTGGCCCTGATGACCCTGCCCAGCGCCTGGAGCGCACTCACCATCGCGCGCCGCCGGTACATCTCCTTCCACAACTGGGTGCAGCACGCCCGCGCCGGGCAGTTGCTGGGACGGCTGCTGATCGAGACGCAGGCGGCGCCCGAGGTCCGCGTCCACGACCTCGGGCCGTTCCTGCTCGGGCACTTCAGGGCGATGGCAGAGAACGGGGAGCGGGAACAGACCCGGCTGGCGCGGCTCGCGGCGCGCACCGGGCTCGTCGCGTCGGCGTGGACCGGGCTGGCCACCGCGGCGACGTACGGCGCGCTGGGCGCGCTGCTGTGGAGCGGGACGATGGCCCTGTCCGTGGCGGGCACGGCCGTCATCGCCATCCGCAGCGGGTCCTCCGCCCTCGACCGGCTCGTGGTCCAACTCGGCTACCTGCACGAGGAGGCGCTGTTCGTCGCCGACCTGGAGCGGCTGTGCGCGGAGGCGGACCGCCGGGTGATCCCGTCCGGAGGCCGCGACCTGCCGGAGCGCGTCGAGGCCATCCACTTCGAGAAGGTCACCTTCAGCTACCCGGTCACCGCCGCGGCCGCGCCGGGCACGCCGCTGGTGAAGCCGCCGGCCCTGTGCGAGGTCGACGTCACCATCCCCGTCGGCCGGGTCGTCGCCCTCGTCGGACGCAACGGCAGCGGCAAGACCACCCTGGCCAAGCTGCTGTGCGGGCTGTACGCACCGGACTCGGGACGGATCCGGTGGGACGACGTCGACGCGGCCGAGGCCGACCGGGGGCAGATCACCGACCGGATCGCCCTGGTCTCGCAGGACGCCTACCGCTGGCCGTTCACGGCGCGGGTCAACGTCGGGATCGGCCGCCCCGGCGCCTCCCTGACGGACGAACGTATTGAGGCCGCCGCCCGCTATTCCGGCGCCGACGAGGTCGTCGCGGGCCTGCCCCGCGGCTGGGACACCCTGCTGGGCCGCGGCTACAAGGGCGGCCACGAGATATCCGGCGGCCAGTGGCAGCGCCTCCAGCTCAGCAGGGCCCAGTACCGCGACGCCCGGATCCTCATCGTCGACGAGCCGACCAGTGCCCTCGACGCCCAGGCGGAGCAGCGGGTGTTCGACCTGATCCGGGAACTCGCCGCCGACGGGCAGACCGTCGTGCTGATCACGCACCGTCTGCACAGCGTCCGCCACGCCGACGTGATCTACGTCCTGGACCGCGGGCGGGTCGTCGAGCACGGCGCCTTCGCCGACCTCATGCGACCGGGAGCGGGTACCGGCGACTTCCGCGAGATGTACCTGCTGCAGTCCCGCCAGTACCAGCACCCGGAGCACAACTGACGTGCGGCGAGCGGTGCCCGGGGCGGCGGCAGGCGGTCACCAGGCGTACCGGGACGCGGGTGGTTCGCAGAGCTCGAAGAGGAGTCCGCCCGCCTCGTCGCCGGGCGTGCGGGCCAGCCGGACGCGGGCGCCGTCGCGCACCTGCGTCGGCGAGGCGCCGACGACCCGGCCCCGTACCGAGAAGCCGTCGGAGAGGTCGACGAGGGAGGTGTCCCGCATCGAGCTGACGATGACCCCGGTGCCGTCGCTGCGGATCTCGTCGAGTTCCGTGGAGGCGCAGGTGGGGCACAGGAGGCGCTGGAAGGCGGTGTTGCCGCACCAACGGCAGCGCTGGACCAACAGCCCGCCGTCGACCGAGGCGTCGTGCGCGTCGAGAGTCCGGTCATCCATGGCACACACCATATGGCACTGAGTGCACTTTGGGAAGGCACTGAGTGCCCCGCCGGGACGTCGCGTGCCCGGCCTACGCGGGGGAGCCCTCCTCCGCCAGGCCGGCCTCGATCTCCCGGACCACGCGCCACATGGGCGTCCGCCGCTTGGTGATCACGATCACCACGTCGTCCTCCGCCTCGGGGGCGCCCTGGCGCACGGGGCCCTCCCCGTTCCAGGCGGCGCGCACGAACTCCAGCGCGTGGTCCACGGCCGCGCCGGCGTCCCCCTCCGCCCCGGAACGCAGCCAGGTGCGCAGGCCGTTGTTGTGGGCGGCGACCACGGCAGCGGCGATCACGTCGGCCCGGAGCTTGCCGTCGGGGCGGTCCGCGTAGCGGGCCCCGAGGTAGTCGGCGATCGCGCGCTCGTAGCGCCAGACGACCGAGAGTTCGTACGCCCGCAGTCCCGGCACCTGCTTGGTGAGGCGGTAGCGCTGCACGGAGAAGGTGGGGTTCTCGGCGTACATGGTGAGCACCAGGCGCGCGGCGTCGCAGACCCGCGTCACGGGGTCGTCGGCGTCGGCGCTCGCCTCCAGGAAGCGGGTCATGTCGGCGAGGGCGCGCTCGTGGTCCGGGAAGACCACGTCCTCCTTGGACGGGAAGTAGCGGAAGAAGGAACGTCGCCCGACGCCGGCGAGGGTGACGATGTCGTCGATCGTCGTCGCCTCGTAGCCGCGTTCCAGGAAGAGCCGGAAGGCCGCGGCGACGAGGGCGTCCCGCATCGGGGGCTTGGTGGTCATGGAGGCGAACCTAACACCGGGGGACCGTCGATCAATGGCACTGAGTGTGCATAATTGAGGGTACTCGATGCCATGGAAGTCTGACGCGGACTGGAGTAACGGACGTGAGTGACAATTTCGACCTCTTCCGGACGTCGGAGGAGCACGACATGCTCCGGGACGCCGTGCGCTCCCTGGCCGAGGCGAAGATCGCCCCGTTCGCTGCGGAGGTCGACGAGCAGGGCCGCTTCCCGCAGGAGGCGCGGGACGCGCTGGAGGCCAACGACCTGCACGCGGTGCACGTGCCGGAGGCGTTCGGCGGCGCCGGCGCGGACGCGCTGTCGACGGTGATCGTGATCGAGGAGGTGGCGCGGGTGTGCGCCTCGTCCTCGCTGATCCCCGCGGTGAACAAGCTGGGGTCGCTGCCGGTGCAGCTGTCGGGCTCCGAGGAGCTGAAGGCGAAGTACCTCGGGGCGCTGGCCCGGGGCGAGGGGATGTTCTCGTACTGCCTCTCGGAGCCGGACGCCGGCTCGGACGCGGCGGGGATGAAGACGCGCGCCGTGCGTGACGGGGACTCCTGGGTGCTCAACGGCGTCAAGCGGTGGATCACCAACGCGGGCGTGAGCGAGTTCTACACCGTCATGGCCGTGACCGACCCGGACAAGCGCTCCAAGGGCATATCGGCCTTCGTGGTGGAGAAGGGCGACGAGGGCGTCTCCTTCGGCGCCCCGGAGAAGAAGCTCGGCATCAAGGGCTCGCCCACCCGCGAGGTGTACTTCGACAACGTGCGCATCCCCGCGGACCGGATGATCGGCGCCGAGGGCACGGGCTTCGCCACGGCCATGCGCACCCTGGACCACACGCGTGTGACGATCGCGGCGCAGGCGCTCGGCATCGCGCAGGGCGCGCTGGACTACGCCAAGGGGTACGTGAAGGAGCGCAAGCAGTTCGGCAAGGCGATCGCCGAGTTCCAGGGCATCCAGTTCATGCTGGCGGACATGGCGATGAAGCTGGAGGCGGCACGGCAGCTGACCTACGCGGCGGCGGCGAAGTCGGAGCGCTCGGACGCGGACCTGACCTTCTTCGGCGCGGCGGCCAAGTGCTACGCCTCGGACGCGGCGATGGAGATCACCACGGACGCGGTGCAACTGCTGGGCGGATACGGGTACACGCGCGACTACCCGGTGGAGCGCATGATGCGCGACGCGAAGATCACCCAGATCTACGAGGGCACCAACCAGGTCCAGCGCATCGTCATGGCCCGCAACCTGCCGTAATCCGCAAACCGAGAGTGTGGAGGGACATCAAATGAGCTTGAGGATCGTTGTCGCGGTGAAGTACGTGCCCGATGCCACGGGGGATCGTCATTTCGCGGGGGATCTGACGACGGATCGGGATGCGGTGGACGGGCTGCTGTCCGAGTTGGATGAGTATGCGGTGGAGCAGGCGTTGCAGATCGCTGAGGCGTCGGATGACGCTGTGGTGACGGTGGTGACGGTGGGTCCGGCGGATGCGAAGGACGCGTTGCGCAAGGCGTTGTCGATGGGTGCGGACCGGGCGGTGCATGTCGAGGACGAGGGGTTGCACGGCAGTGATGTGATGGCGACGTCGCTGGTGCTGGCGAAGGCGGTCGAGCACGCGGGGTTCGATCTGGTGGTGACGGGGATGGCGTCGACGGATGGCACGGCGGGTGTGGTGCCGGCGTTGCTGGCGGAGCGGTTGGGTGTGCCGCAGGTGACGTTGTTGTCGGAGGTGAAGGTCGCCGGTGGTGTGGTGACGGGGCGCCGTGATGGTGACTCCGCGTCGGAGCAGCTTGAGGCGTCGTTGCCGGCGGTGGTGTCGGTGACGGATCAGTCGGGTGAGGCGCGGTATCCGTCGTTCAAGGGGATCATGGCGGCGAAGAAGAAGCCGGTGGAGTCCCTGGACCTGTCCGACCTGGGCATCGAGGAGGACCGGGTCGGTCTGGCGGGTGCGTGGACCGTGGTGGATGAGGCGGTGGCGCGTCCGGCGCGGTCGGCTGGTGTGATCGTGAAGGACGAGGGCGAGGGCGGCAAGCAGCTCGCGGAGTTCCTCGCGGGCCAGAAGTTCATCTGAGCAGCCACTTTCCCTCGAAGTCACAGGAGTAGGTAGTCCCATGGGTGAAGTCCTGGTTTTTGTCGATCATGTGGATGGTGCGGTCCGCAAGCCGACGCTGGAGTTGCTGACGATCGCGCGTCGGCTGGGTGAGCCGGTGGCGGTGGCGTTGGGCGCGGGTGCGGGGTCGACCGCGGGTGTGCTGGGCGAGCACGGTGCGACGCGGGTGCTGGTCAGTGAGGCGGCGGAGTTCGGGCAGTATCTGGTGGTGCCGAAGGTGGATGCGCTGGAGGCTGCGGCGAGGGTGGTGGGTCCGGTGGCGGTGTTGGTGTCGTCGTCGGGTGAGGGCAAGGAGGTCGCGGCGCGGCTGGCGTTGCGGCTGGGGTCGGGTCTGATCACGGACGCGGTGGATGTGGTGGCCGGGTCGGAGGGTCCGGTGGTGACGCAGGCGGTGTTCGCGGCGTCGTTCACCACGAGGTCGCGGGTGACGACGGGTACGCCGGTGATCACGGTGAAGCCGAATGCGGCGCCGGTGGAGCCGGTGGCGGCCGCGGGTGCGGTGGAGGCGCTGACGGTGGAGTTCGGTGCGCTGGCCACGGGGACGAGGGTGGTGGCGCGGACGGCGCGGGAGGCGACGGG
>NZ_JBEXYN010000063.1:0-39945 GCF_040630935.1 Streptomyces sp. NPDC005722 | reverse complement strand
CGCTACGACAAACGCGCTTACACCTACCTCGGAACCGTCACCGTCGCAGCCCTGGTGATCTGGCTCCGCACATGATCCAAGAAACAGAACCTAGTCGCCGCGGCCCTCGCTCACGAAGCCGGCATCAGCCTCTCCTCTGTAGCGGATCTACAGCGCAAACTCGTCAGGGGCCCAGGTGGCCCAGGGCTGGGGGACTGGACGGCGATCCTGCAAGAAGCCGGTGGGGCAAGGATCCGACGCGCCCTGACCCCGGACCACCCCCTCCACGAGTTGGGAGCCCTTCTCAGCGATGATGGCGTCCAGCAGGCACGCAGCCGGCTGGCTGACCGTCGCAATGCCAGGGCGCACGGGCGCGCCCTCGATGCTGTAACACTCCCCGCAGCGCTGGAGGAGGTACACGGCGCTCTTCAACTGCTCCTGGAGCACAGTCGTTTCCTCGCCGACCTGCCTCTCATCCACGTGAGATCCGTGTCGTGGGACGCCTACGCGGCCGAGGCTTCGATCATGTTCCGACGGCTGATGGGCGACCATCCCGTGGTGCCCACGTCGACGATGAAGTCTCCGAGCAACACGATCGAAAGCGACAGTCTCTACCTGGTCGACCGCGACCGCGACCTCCACCTCCTGCGACCCTTCCTCACGACCGAGGTGTGCCAGACGTGCCACAACTGTTCGACCTTCCACGCGGACAAGGAGCGGGGGCAGCTCGTCCAGAAGAGCCTCGAACACGGCCACCACTACCCGTACAACGCAGACACCCGAGTGCTCCAGCAGGTCGGTTTGCTCTGACCAGACGTCGACGGCAGGGCTCAGCGCGATTTGCGTTGACTTGCCTAGCGGACAAGGCTGATCAGGCACGATGTGCACGGAGGCAGGCATGAAGGCTTACGAGCGCAGCCGCGCACGGCTAGTGCGCGCTGGCCCGACGACCACGCATGTGGCGCTGGACGCCTGGGCCCACGGACAAATCATCGTGCGGGTCGACACCGAGGTCATGACCACTGTTACCAGCCTGCCCCGCAATCGACTGGCTGGCGTGGTCCTCACCGCCATGGTCAACCCCACGGCGACCACCGAGCGCGAGGCCGATGCCCACGACTGGGCGTTGCTGTCCGCTCGAAGCGCAGCGTGACCCCGAGCCGATGACCACCACCTTCATTGCTTACCTTCGATTCCACCCCGGCGGCCCGACTGTCACCGGAAGCTGGGACAACCACGACAGGGCGCTGCGTGCTTACCGAGGCTACGTCGGACTCTATGGCGACCCCTCGGCCGAGGTGGCCATCGAGCTGCTGGAGGAGACCGACGGCCACCGCAAGGTCCTCAGACGATGGACCCGGGATGGCGAAGTGAACGGAGGCACCGCCGACAGCACAAGCCGAGACTGAGGGCAGTCCCTCGGGCTACTGTCCGGCATGACCATCGTCGACACATCCATCGCCGCGGCTTCCGCATTCTTCAGCGGCGCCGCCGCTTGGGCAGCCTGGAAGGCGTCGCAGGAAGCCAACCGGACAGCCGCAACGGTCGCCCAGATCGAACGCGATCGCTGGCACAACGAGCTGACGCCTCAGCTCCGGCTGCGCCTGGAAGAGGACCGGAACGTGCTGTACGTCCGCTTCGATGGGCCTGCCGGACTCGCGAGTCTGACTGTGAGGCTCACATTGCGCGATGATCGTTGGCTTGCCCAGGAAGCCATTACCGTGCCTGCCGCCGCTCGGACGGCACAAGAGGAAGCCAACGTCATCTGGGGTCCCTTCCGCTTCCCGCCCGGGACCGGTGGGTCCGACCCTCTCGGGCGCTCCATAGCCCCGTTCGTCTTGGAGGAAGCCGATCGCATCCGGCTGCCCCTGGAGCCCTCATTGAAACCGTTGTGGTGGGAGGGGGAACTGGGCGAGGAAGCTTGGCGCCATCGATACCGGCATGCTCGTGTGCGGCTGCGGGCTGACTGCGCAGCACCAGGACACAAGCCGTGGCAAGTCAGCTTCGAGGTACCCCGCAGCGGCGGGTGGGCACAGACCGGGCAACCGATCTTCACGTGAGACCTGGTACGGATCTCGAAGGTAGCGTCGACGGAACGGGAAGTTGGCCTTCGTGATTCAGGGCAGGCGGGATTTCCCGTACCGTGGTGGCACACACCCAGGGTGTGTGCCATCGGCCACGTGGCCGCCAGCCACGACGCCAGCCCCCAGCTCCACCCCAGGAGACGCCGCCATGAGTGCACAGTCCCCCCAGTCGGTCCCCGAAGGCCTGCAAGAGGGCCAGCCGGAAGCGCTGCTCGCGTCCGCGGCCGCCGAACGTCAGTCCGCGGAAGCGCTGGCCGGCGTCCTGGAAGACATCGCCGCGCACGGCGTGCCCGCCCTGGAGGACTGCGTGCCAGCCGCCGAGGCCCACGAAGCGATGTGGGCCCGGGTCACCAGTGGGGCGGGGCGTGTCGCCTAGTCACTCCCGGCCGCGCAAGGCCGAAGTGTTCTACAGCCCCCTCGCGCACAGCCAGCTGGAGAAGATCACCACCGTTCAGCAGGCCAGCGCGGTCGAGCGGGCCCGCGGTGCCTTGGAAGCCCGCCCCGACATCGGCGTGCTGAGGCCCGACGGCCTGCGGGACTACCGCGACGACGAATCCGGCGTCCGGTTTGTTTACTTTTTGACCATTTGGAATACGATCATCATCGTGGCCTACCTCGAAGTCGACTGAGCCCCACGGTCCGGCCCGGTCACAAGGCGCGCACCACTGCCACGACCTTCCCCAGCACGGTGGCGCCCTTAGCCTCGATCGGCGTGAACGCCGGACTCTCCGGCAGCAGCCACACCCGATCGCTCTCCCGCTTCAACCGCTTCACGGTCGCCTCGCCCTTGATGAGGGCCGCCACGATGTCACCGTTGTCCGCCGCCTGCTGTCGCCGTACCGTCACCCAGTCCCCGTCGCAGATCGCGGCACCCGTCATGGAGTCCCCGGCCACCTGCAGCGCGAACAGCTCACCATCACCGACCAGTTCACGCGGCAGAGGGAAGAACTCCTCCACGACCTCCTCGGCCAGGATCGGGACGCCCGCCGCGATCCGGCCCAGCACCGGCACGAACACCGGCGACGGCATCTGCAGCTCTGCCTCAGCCGGCTCGACGTCACCGCCGGTGCGCCGCTGCACCCACGACGCCCGCACCCGGTACGTGCGGGACCGATGCGGGTCCTGCTCGAGCACATCCTTACGCTGCAGCGCCATCACCTGATGCGCGACCGACGACGTACTGGCCAGCCCCACCGCCTGGCCGATTTCCCGCATCGACGGCGGGTATCCGCGCCTCGCCACAGAGTCGACGATCACGTCGACGATGTGGGCCTGTCGGCTCGTGAGCCCATCGGGCCCCACCGTCTCGCCGGCCGGCCGGCCGGGCCCTGCACCGCTGGCAGCACTCATACCGGAACCTCCCCAAGCGCCGATCTTGCAACCGTATCCGGCTGACCTGCCCAAACGGAACACCCCTGCAGGTCAACCGCCCCGCCCAGCACGAAGCGGTCCACGTGAATCAGGCCCGGCGCGTCGGGGGCCGCGCCGAGCCGTTGCCGACCATCGAACCGGCCCGCCGCCCCACGTGCAGCCCGACCACACCCAACCGGGTCGCGACAGCGGCCGACCGACCGCCGATGCCGCGCTCCACGTCGCTCGTTACACAGTCCATGCCGACAACCCCCGCCCCGGACTCCCTGGACTCAGCCGCCGCCGGCCTGCTGCATGACTACCGCGCCGGGACGTGGCTCCCCACCGACCAAGAGCGCGACCTCGCCGACGGCCTGGCCCGCACCCGCTGGAGCGAGCACTCCCTCCGGGCCGGACTCCGCGGCGCGTCGCCAGCCGTTGCCGGCGGTCGCCTCGGTGGCGTGCTCGACCAAGCGGTACAGGTCCTTGCCGAGACGCCCGCGGCCGCCACCGACGACACCCTGCTGCAGGTCCGTGTCCTCGTCGACGCCCTGACCAGCGCGCTTTCGCCCTGACCCTTGTTGCGCGACCGCCCGGCCGCACAATGCTCCGCCCACAATGCTCCGGTCCCCCCGCGCAGGAAGGCTGCGAAGAAGGCTGCGAAATTGAAATGGTGCATCACTACCGGAGACTGATTTCGCGGTGACCAATCACGTGTGACACTTCCACACTGACCCTGAATTGCCAGGTCGGACGCGAATTCGCGGATGAAGGATCGGAGATTGCTCGCGCATGAAGGTTCGCGGATTGGTCCCGGGCGAATCGCGAAGACGCGCGATATCTACCCCCACACCGGGGTAGAGTCAGCGACACGGGAGTACGTACATACGTAGTCGGGGACCGCCACCCCGGGACGTGCCCCGACACAGACAGGGGGTCCGCCACTCCCGAGAGAGTAACGAACCCCCTGCTGGTGATCCCGGCTTGTTAGGGCCAGGCCGGGATCACCTTCCTCGTACTGCGGCCACGACAGTAGCCACATTGGCGATCACCTGCGAGTATGCGAACACGTCGCTTCGCCACGGTCGCTCTCGCAGTCGACGCAGCCACTCGCGCAGTCTGCTTCGCCATCCGTTCATGAAGCCCACCCTTGCAGGAGGAGCGGACCCGCTGTCCACCCCTTGGGCGCGGATTCCGAGCATGCTCGGCCTCCACCCTCAAGGGGCGCACTTATGGTGATGCCTTCTGTCTTCTGAACGTCTTCGTGGAGCCTAACTCACGAACGGAGCCGTGATCTCTCGAATGGCGAAAGCCAGAGTTCCTTTCCAGCGTTTGTCGGAAATAGGCGCGGCAGCTTGCGAACGTGATCGAGCAGAACAGCTGAGTCGGCCTGCCACCGGGGTGCCGGAGACTGTCAAATCGTGAGAGTGTTGGCCTTGGCTACAGCGTGTGACAGTAGAAGCAGGAGGGGCCGCCGGTCGTGGAGGGGGCAGCGCAGGACACCGAGCAGCTGGGCCGTACCCAGAGGATCCTGATCGGTGTCGTCGTGATCGGGGCGGTGATCATCGCCGCGATCGGCTTCGCCGGCTCGTACGCCGCGGTGCGCGAACTGGCGCTCCGCAAAGGCTTCGGCGCCTTCGCTAACGTCTTCCCGATCGGCATCGACGCCGGCATCGTCGTCCTGCTCTCGCTTGACCTGCTGCTGACCTGGCTGCGCATCCCCTTCCCGCTGCTGCGCCAGACCGCGTGGCTGCTGACGGCGGCGACGATCGCCTTCAACGGCGCGGCGGCCTGGCCGGACCCGCTGGGCGTCGGGATGCACGGCATCATCCCGATCCTCTTCGTCGTCTCGGTCGAAGCCGCTCGGCACGCGATCGGCCGGGTCGCCGACATCACCGCCGACAAGCACATGGAGTCGGTCCGGCTCGCCCGCTGGCTCCTTGCCCCGGCCGCGACCTTCCGTCTCTGGCGGCGGATGAAGCTGTGGGAGCTCCGCTCCTACGACGACGTCATCCGCCTCGAGCAGGAACGCCTCATCTACCAGGCCCGTCTGCGCGCCCGCTTCGGCCGGGCCTGGCGCCGCAAGGCCCCCGTCGACGCCCTCATGCCGCTTCGCTTCACCCGCTACGGCATCCCGCTCACTGAGACCGGCCCCGCCGGCCTGGCCGCGGCCGGGATCGAACTTCCCGCCGTTGTGGAGCGCCCCGCCATCGAGCCGGCCACGCCCGAGGAGACCGGGGGAGCGGTCGTACGGCACCTGCGGCCCGAACCGGACCTGGTCGTCCCCGAGCCGTCCGTGCCGGCGCAGACGGCGGCCGCCGCCGAGGCTCCGGCCCGTCGCGTCACCGTCACCGTCCCTGTTCCCGACGTCGGCTCGGAGCCGGAGCCGGAGCCGGAGGTCGAAGCGCCCGGCCCTGTTGCGGTGCCGGCAGTGGAAGAACCGGCGCCCACCGGCGGCTCGGTCCCGCAGCTCACGACGGTCGACCGCTACTACCGGGTCTGGGACGAGTATCGGCGCGCACACGGCCTGGCCATCACCGAGGACAAGCAGCTGACGGACAAGGTGCTGTCGGCTCACCTTGCCACGCTCGGGATGACGGGCCGCGGCGGTGCCCCGGTCAGCCCTTCCACGCTGCGCCGCTACCTGCCCTCGTTCCGGATCTACGCGGTCTGGCTCGACCACCTGGAACGCACAGGCGTCGCCCCGGACGAGTACCTCCTGGCGCAACTGCTCACCGCGCGCGGGATCGTCGCCCAGTACGGCGCCATCTACACGCCGGGCAAACTCGAGCCGTTCGTGGCAGACTTCCCGCGCCGCCGTGCTGCACTCGCGGCCGACCAGATGCTGAGCGACGCCTGATCGTCGAACGCGCATTTGGCGGGTGTGGTGCCGGTCGCTTACAAAGGACATACCCGACGCATCGGAGGAAGCGCCGTATGACCGACGGGGCAAGCCCCGCTCCCCGCGCCAACGCCGTCCTGGCCCGCGACTGCGAACACTGCCGCGGATGGGGAACCATCGTCACCGACCTCGGCCACCACAAACTCTGTCCGCACTGCCAGCCCGCGAGCGAGCAGCCGCCCGCACCGGCACCACGACACCCGGCCCCCGGGCGGGGCCCGCTACGCCTCCGCAAGTCGGTGGGTCCGCTGTAAGCAACGGGGGAGTGTCGGCTGACACCCCCCGAGAGACCGAAGGGGCTCCTGCCGCCATCACCGCACCCCCCTCTCTCTTGTGCAGGTCAGGACACGCTATGTCGATCATGGTTGGGTTGTCACTACCGGTCCGGCAGAAGATGGCGTCGACCGGGAGAGCCGCACTCACCGGCAACCGAACGCGGCGCCGGACAGGGACGGGCAGGCGCGCAGAACCTCGGCCCGAGCCTGCGCCTCACCCATCGGGGGGCGGTCTACCCACTACGCCAGCACATGCGACACCGCGGCGGACACCGCTTGCACGTGCTGTGACACGTCCTCGTCGACGGCGCCGTATCCGCCGTCGGAGCAGTTGGGCCGGTCACGACAGCCGTCCCATACAGCCCATACGGCAGCTCCGCCCCGCGCCAGGTGCTGGCCAGCGCCCACGCGGCGACGTTGGGTCTGCTGCAGGTTTGGGTGACAGGTTGGGTCACGCGGCCTGGAGGGCCGGTGTGGTCATGACGGTCTCGAATTCGACGGGGGTCAGGCGGCCGAGTGCGGCTTGCCTGCGGCGGCGGTGGTAGGTCCGCTCGATCCAGGTCACGATCGCGATCCGCAGTTCTTCGCGGGTGGTCCAGCTCCGGCGGTCGAGGACGTTCTTCTGCAGCAGGCTGAAGAAGGACTCCATGGCCGCGTTGTCGCCGGCTGCCCCGACTCTCCCTATCGATCCGGCCATCCAGTGGCGGTCGAGCGCCCGGACGAATTTTCGTGACCGGAACTGCGATCCGCGATCGCTGTGCAGGATGCATCCGTCGACGTGTTCGCGCCGGGCGACGGCGTTGTCCAGGGCGGCCACGGCCAGGCGGGACTTCATGCGCGCGTCGATGGAGTAGCCCACGATCCTGTTGCTGAAGACGTCCTTGATCGCGCAGAGATAGAGCTTGCCTTCGCCGGTGGCGTGTTCGGTGATGTCGGCGAGCCATAGGCGGTTCGGACCGGTTGCGGTGAAGTTGCGTCGGACCAGGTCATCGTGGACCGGCGGGCCGGCTTTCTTGATCCTTGCGCGCTTCTTGCCGAACACGCTCCACCACTGGTTGTCCCGGCAGATCCGCCATGCGGTCCGGTCAGCCATCACGGCTCCCGAGCTGCGGGCTTCATCGGCCAGGAACCGGTATCCGAACTCGGGATCCTCGCGGTGGGCGTCGAACAGCGCGTTCGCGCGATGAGCCTCCTCCAGCACGGCGTCGGTCACCGGCTTGTCGAGCCAGCGGTAGTAGGGCTGTCTGGCGAGTTTCAACACCCGGCACGTCACCGCCACGGGGACCCCGCCGGCGGCCAGCTCCGTCACGAGCGGGTAGATCCTTTTCCCGGCAGATGCGCCTGCGACAGATAGGCCGCGGCCCGGCGCAGGACCTCGTTCTCCTGTTCCAGCAGCTTGATCCGCCGGCGTGCCTCGCGGAGTTCCGCGTTTTCCTGGCTGGTCACCCCGGGCTTGGCTCCGCCATCGATGTCCGCCCGGCGCATCCATTTCCACAGCGTCATCGGGTGGACTCCGAAGTCGGTGGCCACCTGCTCGACCGTCACACCCGGGCCGCGGTTCCTCGCGACCCGCACGACATCCTCGCGGAACTCTTTTGGATAGGGCTTGGGCACAGCAACATCCTTCCCACCCGCCCCGCAGGGCAAGCCAGTTCAGATGTCACCCGATCGTGCAGCAGACCCGTTGAGCTGCCGGGTCGGGTTGAGGGAGCCCTGGCCGTGAACGTGGATCAGGGCGCGCCGCTGGTAGACCGTGCCGTCGACGACGCCACTGAGCAGAGCGCGCATCACCTGGCGTTGCCTGGTGGAGTCCTCCGGCAGCTCGAACGGCGCCACCATCCCGGTGACTTCAAGCCGCAGTGCCGCGACCATGACCTACCTCCCCGTATCGGAGTTACGCTGATCGGCAGTGGGTGCTGGCCGTGTTCCCCCGTCGCGGCCGGCACCCCCGGATTCCCCCAGCACTGCGGCGATGGCGTGCTCGGTGCGCGCGTCCGTGGAGATGTTGTAGGTCCGGTCGCCTCGGTGTTGTGAACGCTGCCAAGCGGGGGAGCAACCCCCTTTTGGCGGACTGACCAGCAGACCTGACGGTCTACTGGCGCTGCGTCAAGGTGCGGGCGCGCGCGAGGTCGACGGTCCGGGACAGCCTTCTTTGCTGTGCGCGCCACGAAGCTTCCTGTCCATCGCTTGGTAGCCGATGGCGGGGCGGGCTTGTCTGTTCGGAGTCGGCGGCTCGCGGTCAGCGGACGAGCGGTGCAGTCCGGTGTGCATGCGTCGGCATCCAAAATCGGCACACAAGTAGCAAGTAGTTCAATTCTCAAACTATTTGCTTCAGGCAACCTGGTCCGCAGGTACGTGAAGTGGCTTCGCGCGGCGGCCTGTTGATGCCGTGGGAGCGGCAAGGTAAAAAGCCCGTCAAGGGGAGTCTTTGCTTCCGCTTTGCTGTGTTGGCTGTGTGGCGGCTGGGAACTGTGGTGCGTAAGGGGTTCTTAAGCGGGCATACCGTCCCGGCTGGAGTGGGGTGGTCGGTCGATCCCCGGACCCGGAAATGGATCTTCAGTAAACGCGGGATAAACATCTCTTTCTGGTCCCTCATGGGGATCTCTTGAAGGAGTTGTGATGGTTTCCTGGTCCAAGGACGCGCCGCCGGGCACGTTCATACCCGCTACGTCATCCGGGCGCAGGCGGCTGCGCAGAATCGCGGGTGCCGTGTCACTGGTGCTTGCCGTTGAGACCGCGCTGGTAGTGGAGTCCACCGGGCAGGCGATGGCCCTGACACCAGAATCGCCAGCGGCAACGTCCTACGCCGCAGCCGCGGGGCCCGCGCAAGCCTCCGACGAGTCCTCAGCGGTGCTGATGGCACGGTTGCAGGACCGGAAGATAGAGGTGCTGTCGGCGCGGACGGCGGACACGACGACGTGGGCCCTTCCCAGTGGTGAGCTGCAGACCGCGGCGTATGCCGGCCCGGTGCGGGTGAAGCAGGACGGGGTCTGGCAGGACATCGACACCTCCCTGTCGGACACCGGCTCCGATCTGACGCCGGCGGCCACTGCGGCTGACGTCGCGGTCTCCGACGGCGGTGACACCTCGCTGGCGTCGGTGGCCAAGGGCGAAAAGTCCTTCGGCCTGGGCTGGCAGGACAAGCTGCCGATCCCGGTGGTGAAGGGCAACACGGCCTCCTACGACCTGGGTGACGGGCAGAAGCTGACGGTGTCCGCACTGGCGCAGGGCTTCACTGAGAGCGTGGTCCTGGACCACCAGCCCGACGGCCCGGTCTCCTACCGGCTCCCGCTGAACCTCGACGGGCTGAAGCTGTCGCAGGCCGACTCCGGGCATCTGCTGCTGAAGGACACCGACGGCAAGCTGGTGGCCGAGGCCTCCGCGCCGATGATGTGGGACTCAACCAAGAACCCGGTGTCAGGCGAGTCGGACCACCAGACCCGCGTCGCCACCACGGTCGAGACCGACTCCGACGGCACGCAGTCCCTGGTATTGACGCCGGCCGCGGACTTCCTGGCCACCGCGACCTACCCGGTGACGGTCGACCCGACCTCCACGCTCGCGGCGACCACGGACACCTGGGTGCAGACTCCGGACTACCCCGACTCCCAGCAGGGATCGCAGGAGCTGAAGTCCGGCACCTACGACACCGGCCAGGACGTGGCGCGGTCGTATCTGAATTTCGACGTCGCCAAGTTCAAGGGCAAGCGCATCACGTCCGCGACGATGTCGCTGTACTCGTATTACTCCTCCACGTGTGCGACCGGTGGCCCGGGGACGCAGGCCAGGCGGATCACCACGCCGCTGGACACCGTGAACATCACCTGGGGTACGCAGCCGTCGACCACGACGACGAACATGGCCACCAACACCGGACACTGGGGCTACGACTCCTCCTGCCCGGCGGCGTACTCGAACTGGACGCTGACCGGCATGGTCCAGGACTGGGCCGACGGCGCCGCCAACTACGGCATCCAGGTCCGCAGCGCCGATGAGACCGATCCCACCACGTGGCGCCGGTTCCGCTCGGCGAACTACACCACTGCCGGCTACGCGCCGAAGCTGTCGGTGACCTACAACTCGTACGCCACGACCTCTTCGGCCGCGATCTCACCGAGCGTGGTCAATGCCTACAACGGTTCGCGGTACGTGACGTCCCTGACGCCGACGCTGTCGGCGAAGGTCACCGACCCCGACGGTTCCAGCGTGAAGGCGCAGTTTGAGATCAGCCCCAACCCGGCGAACGCGGACACCACCTACACCTACACCGGCACCTCCGCCTCGGTGGCCTCCGGCGCCACGGCCAAGCTGACCATCCCGTCCGCCTCGGCGTTCCCGGTCGGTGTGCACCTGCGCTACCGGGTCCGCGCCTACGACGGCACCGACTACGGTTCCTGGTCTGGCTACAGCAACTTCGGAATGAACACCGGCCTGCCGGTCGCGCCGACGATCGTCTGCGACCCCTACAGCCCGGACACCTGGACCAACACCGCCACCGGACCGGTCACCTGCACCCTGGACACCACCTCCACCGACGGCCAGGGCTTCAAGTGGAGCCTGGACAACAAGTCCGTGCTGCCCAACAGCGTCTACGACACCGGCAACGGCACCGACGGCGACCCGCTGACCATCACCATCAGCCCCACCGACGGCTGGCACACCCTCTACGCCCAGACCATCGACTCCGCCGGCAATCTGTCCACCGGCGTCACCGCCTACGCCTTCGGCGTCGGCTCCGCCCACGCCGGCCTGCTCACCCCGAACGACGGCGACAGCAGCGCACGCCGGGTCAGCCTCACCTCCACCGGTGACCCCTCCTTCACCGGAGTGACCTACCAGTACCGCAGCGGCGAGACCGACACCTGGCACAACGTCCTCGTCAACGAGGTGACCAAGACCGCCGGCGGCGCGATCACCGCCTGGCCCATGCCCGTCACCGGCGGCACCCCTGCCCCGCTGACCTGGAATGTGACCACCTCGCTGCCGGACGGCCCGATCGACATCCGAGCCTCCTTCACCGGCGGCACCACACCCGGTAACTCCCAGCCGCGCACCATCACCATCGACCGCAACGCCGGCACCGCGCCCAGCGATGATGTCGGCCCCGGTTCGGTGAACGACCTCACCGGTGACCTGACCATCTCGGACACCGACGCTTCCGGCTTCGGCCTGTCGGTGTCGCGTAGCGCGTCCTCCCGTAAGCCGACAGCTGGTACGAACACCCAGGGCCAGGCCGCGATCTTCGGCCCGCAGTGGACGTCCGGCACCACGGCCGAGCTGACCGACTCCGACTGGACCAACGTCCACAAGGTCACCGGCACGTCGGTGGCCCTGACAGACATCGACGGGACAGACACCGGATTCACCGCCACCAACGCCGGCGGCTGGAAGCCCGAGCCCGGCTCGGAAGACCTGACGCTGGTCAGTAAGGACAGCACGACCGGCAAGGTCACCAATGACCTGACCAAGGTCTCGGACTTCACCCTGAAGGACGACGAGGGCACCACGACCACGTTCGCCCGCGTGGACTCCACGACGAGCACCTGGGTGGTGGCCAGCAGCTACCTGCCGACCGCCAACTCCACCACCACGATGGTCTCGGACAAGGTTCCGGGCGGCGGGTCCACCTTCCTGGCCCGCCCGAAATATGTGATAGCCCCGACCACCGCGGTCAGCGCCGATCAATGCCAGCTGGCGATCGACAACGCCACGGCCGCCGGCAAGGACTTCTTCACCAACACCAGCACCAACGCCGGCTGCCGGGTCATGCAGTTCGTGTACTCGACCTCCACGTCCGCTACCAGCACCGTGTTCGGCGAGTACACCGGCCGCGTCGCCCAGATCAAGCTGTGGGCCGTCACGCCAGGCGCCACTACCACCACGGCCAGCGTGGTCGCGCAGTACGCCTACGACGACTCCGGCCGGCTGCGGCAGGAGTGGGACCCCCGGATCAGCCCCGCGCTGAAGACCTCCTACACCTACGACACCGCGGGCCGGATCACCACGCTGACCCCGCCTGGCGAGCTTCCCTGGACCCTGAACTACAACACGGACGGCAGCGGCATGCTGTGGTCCGCGTCCCGGCCCAACCTGAAGGCGGGAAGCAAAACCGAGACCGACGGCACCACCGCGACCACCAGCGTCGTCTACAACGTGCCGCTGTCCGGGGACGGCAAGGCCCCCAACAAGATGGCCGGCGATGACGTCAAGGCCTGGGGACAGACCGACATCCCCTCCGACGCCACCGCGGTCTTCCCCGCTGCCGTCGACCAGGGCGACTTCGTCCCGACCTCGCACGACGGTGCGGACCTGGCCACCGGGGACTACAAGCGGGCCACCATCACCTACACCGACGCCTCCGGCCGCGAGGTCAACACCGCCACTCCCGGCGGGCACATCACCACCACCGAGTACGACCAATACGGCAACACCGTCCGGGAACTGACCGCGAGCAACCGCGACCTCGCCCTGACCACGGACACCAACACCGACGCCTACGACGAACTGGCCGAGCTCGGCATCGCCGGCATGACTCCCAATGTTCGGGCCGAGCAGCTGTCCACGCGCTCGGTGTACAACACCACGTCCGTAGCAGCGGACCAGGGAACCGACAAGGACACCGACCCCGCAACCACCGGCCAGCGCCAGCTGGAGGAACTCGGACCGCTGCACCAGGTCACCCTGGCCTCCGCTTTGAAGGCAGGCACCGGCGGGACCGACATCCCGGCCGGAACCGCGTGGCCCGCGCGCACGCACACCGTCAACACCTACGACCAGGGCCGTCCCACCGACGGCACCGCCACCACCAACAACCAGGTCACCACCATCAAGACCGGCGCATTCGTCGACGGCTACCCCTCCGACGGCGACGTCCGGACCAGCACGACCGCGTACGACTGGGTCAAGGGCCTGCCCACCAAGCAGACCACCGACCCCGCAGGGCTTGCGATCACCACCAGCACGTCGTACGACGCGCAGGGCCGCGTGATCAAGACCGGCCTGCCCAAGTCCAACGGCGCCGACGCTGGCACCACGGTGACCACCTACTGGGCGGCCACCGGCACTGGAGCCTGCAACGGCCGCCCCGAATGGGCTGACCAGGTCTGTTCTACCGGCCCCGCCGGTGCCATCACCGGCGGTGGTACCAACCCCAGTCAGCTGCCTACCAAGACCATCGAGTACGACCGGTGGGGCAACACGGCCAAGGTCACCGAGACGGCCAACGGCTCCACCCGCACCACGACCTCGACCTACTACACGGACGGCCGCGTCAAGACCGTCAGCATCACCGGTGGCACAGGCGCCGCAGTTCCGGACACCACCACCACGTACGACCCCGACAGCGGCGACGTGGCCACCGTGACCGCGGGCGGCCAGACCATCAGCCACAGTTACGACCAACTGGGACGGGAGATCTCCTACAGCGACGGCGCCGGCAATACCACCACCAGCGCATACGACGCGCTGGGCCGCGTCGTGAAGACCACCGACTCCGCTCCGTCGACCACGACCTACACCTACGACACCGCCAAGGACCCCCGCGGCCTGGAAACCTCCCGCACCGACTCGGTCGCCGGCACTTTCTCCGCGACCTACGACGCGGACGGCGACCTCGCCACCCAGACCCTGCCAAGCGGCTACATTCTCACCCTTGGCCAGGACGAGACCGGCCAGGAAACCTCCCGGGTCTACACCCGCGACAGCGACAACCTCGTCGTCGCCTCCGACACCGCCGACCACTCCATCCAGGACCAGATCGTCGGTGAGACCGGCAGCAACGGCCAGACCCGCGACCGCGCCTACACCTACGACCAAGCCGGTCGCCTGACCCGCGCCGACGACACCGCCCCCGACGGGTCCTGCACCCGGCGGGACTACACCTTCGACAACAACACCAACCGCACCGCCCTCGCCGCCACCAGCGACATCGGCGCGGCCTGCACCTCCACCGGCGCGACCACCACGCCCTACACATACGACAGCGCCGACCGGCTCACCACCGCCGGCACTGTCTACGACGCGTTCGGCCGCACCACCACCCAGGCATCCGGCGCCACCATCGGCTACTACACCAACGACCTCGTCCGAAACCAGACCTCCGGCACCAGCCGGCAGACCTGGACCCTGGACGCGGCAGGCCGCCTCGCCGCCTGGACCACCGAAACCAACACCAGCGGCACCTGGACCCAGACCGCGGCCAAGACCAACCACTTCGGTGCCGATGGCGACAGCCCTGACTGGATTCAGGAGACCACCGGCAGCATCACCCGCAATGTCCAAGGCATCAGCGGTGACCTCGACGCCACCACCAGCGCCACGGGCGACATCGTTCTCCAGCTGACCGACATCCACGGCGACACCACCGTCCAGCTCCCGCTGGACACCGCTCAGGCGCCGGTGTCGCTGGCCTATGACGAGTACGGCAACCTAGAGGACGCCACGCCTGCTACCCGCTACGGCTGGCTCGGCGGCAAGCAACGCTCCAGTGAAACCGTCACCGGCGCCTCTCTCATGGGTGTCCGCCTGTACGACCCCACCATCGGACGCTTCCTGTCTGTTGACCCGGTCTTCGGCGGCAACGCCAACGCCTACGAGTACTGCCACGGTGACCCGCTCAACAGGTACGACCTGAACGGCAAGTTGAGCTGGTGGCGGAGGCACGCTGGCGACATCGCGGGCGTCGCCTTCGGTATCGGCTGTACGGCCTTCTCGGGTGGCTGGGGCGCATGGGGTTGCGCCGTGGGCGGAGCAATGATCAGCGCTTCGATCAATTACCACTTCACCACGAAGCGCAAAAAGCGCCACATCGGTGGATACTGGGCCGCATCGTGGCGGGCCGGCGCTTTGGCGGGCGTTACATACGGCGGGTCACGTTTCGTGGGCCATTACCTGAAGAGGCCCGCAGCGCGCTTTGCCCCCCGATGGAAGCGCTACGGCTACAGCACCATCAGACGCGCCTACCGGAAGGGCTTCCGTAATGGCTGGCGGACCTACAAGAACTGGAACAGGCGGTGGTAGCAATGACTGCGGCCTCGCGTCGTGACGCGGCAAACCGCTGGTGCGCCCGTCATCCCCTGATCAGTGGGATGACGGGGGGAGCAGTCTTTACGCTCCTGATGCTGACCTTCGTGTGGCCGGTCACTGTCGGGCAGACAGTGTTCATGTTCGTGGTATTCACGAGCATCTTCACGCTCACTGCTCTTAGCGAGCGGAGACGCAGAAAGAAGTTCAACCTGCCGCGTTGAAACAACAGCGAGCGCGGGAGAGTTACGACTCTCCCGCGCTCGCTGCCTTATGCGCGCCATCCTGGCTGGAGAAACCTCTCACGTGACATGCCAAAACTGGGCCGGACAGGACGCTGTGCAGTCCTGTCCACCGATCCCATCACGCGACTTTGCCGAGGCTCTGGAAACGGCAAGAAGTACTTCCATGGCACGCGCAACGCCTCTCCAGCGCTGGGTGTGTAGCACGTGGCGCATTCCGGTCGGAAATTCGAGAGGGGGCTTCAATGGGAAACTTCAGTGAATTTGCCTTCGGGTTGTTGGTTGGAGTCTGGCTAACGGCCGCGATCATCGAGATCGTCATGCGAAAAGGTTGGTCGATCCAAAGGTCACTGGGTATGCTCATGGGTCTAGTCGGGCTTGTGGCGCTGGTGTCCTATGTCGCCAGTGGTCAGTAGGCCTCGAACCATGAATAACGGAAACCTGCCGATCTGAGCCGAGGCAAGTGCGGGGAAGTCGATTCGGCTTCCCCGCACTTTGCTGTGGGTATGAGTTGAAGGCAACGACTCGTGGATGGGACCTTGGTCCCCACCTGGGACCATGCCATCGCCGAGCGCTCGAAGAACTATCGGTACTCCACCAAACACCAGGTCGTCATCGATGCCGATACCCGGCACGTCGTCGTGGTCGGTCGACCGCTCGCCGGGATCCGCAGAGCCCCGGTGGAGGAGCTGATGCCGCTCCAGCCCCGCGATCGGTCCGGTGGCCAGCGCACGGGTGTCGGCCGCGTTCCCCGTCGCGACCGGCACCCGCTTTGCGTGGTGCGTCAGGCGCCGCCGGGTGCGGCCGCCAGGTCTCCGGACTCCTCCAGCACTGCGGCGATGGCGTGCTCGGTGCGCGCGTCCATGGAGATGTCGTAGGCCCGGGTGACCTCGGTGACCCGGGCTACCGCTTTGCGGGCCCCTGAGTGATTTCCGGCGGCCTGCTCGATGGCGATCCAGTCGCGGTAGAGGACCTCGGCGGTCTCATCGATGTCCAGGCCTCGCAGTACCGCTCCGCGGGCTGCGTCCCAGTCCGGCGTGTCACCTGCGCAGTGCCAGGCGGCGAGGGTGTGCACGACGTCGACGATGCGGGACAGCATCTCCTGTTGCACTGGCACCGCCCACGGATACTCCTGGCCGCCGAAGGGTCGGCCGCGCACCAGCGCGAGCGCGGCTTCCAGGTCCGCCATGCCGGCCGTCCCCGCGGCCAGGCCGCGGGTGGCGAGGTCTTCAAAGGTCGCCCAGTCCGAGCGGATTGACGGGTGGAAGGCGTATCCCGACCCTGCCCTGGGCCGGGGCAGGTACGGCTGGTCGTCCGGGGTGGACCCGAGTCGGGCCCGGATTTCCGACAGCCGGGACTGCAGGGTGCGGGTCGTCCATGGCGAGGCCGGGTCCATGAACGTGCACAGCGCGTCGGCGTTCCGGCCGGGCTTGAGGTAGATCAGCGCCGCGAGCGTCTCCAACCGCGGGCCATGCCCGGAGCCGGTGATCCCGGACACCTGCAGCGAGCCGAGCACATTGATCTCAGGAGCCTTCGGGCCGGACGGCTCAGGCATCGACGCCACCTCACCGGCAGCGCTGACGGCCTCCCCGCTGTCCGCGGCGATGGCAACATCCGGGTTCTCCGGCTCCACAGCCGAGTCCGTGCCGGACGGCGCAGTTGCTTTGACCAGGTGGATCCGGCCTGGGTCGGCGGTGGCGAGCAGAGCCGGGAACGGGCTGTCCGCCTCGGTGCCCGCGCCGGCGTCATCGGCGATCGGGTGCAGCAGCATGGGATGCGGAGCCGGCCGCGAGGTCGCGGCAGCGTGAGCATGGTCCTCGGCGAGCTGCCACGCGCCCTTCGCACGGTCCGCGGGCTGATCCGCGACGTCGAGAGCGTGGACCAGTTCCCGGTACTGCTCATCCGACAGCCGCTGCAACTCCACCGGGCCAGACGACAACTGGGGGAAGACCGCCGTCGCGGTCCTGGCGACAGGAACGGCGCCGGCGTCGGGGAAGGCCTGTCGGGTCGCCGGGGTGTCGGGCAGGACGACGGTGACCGGCAGGTGCCGGGCGGCGGCGATCGCGTCGGCGAGCTGCCAGACCTGCTCGGGGTCGACATCGGCCGCACAGATCAGGATCCATGGCAGCGGCTCCACCGCCTGGTCCTCGCCGTGCTGATACACCTCCACCAGAAGCGCCCCGAGGTCGGAGACCACCGACGCCAGATGCGGCATCGCCCGCAACCGGCCCTTCGGTAACAGCCCCGCCAGCCGGCTTCCCAGTCCCACGGTGAGGACTTCGGTGTGGTCAGTCCACGCACTGGTGCCCGCCTCCAACGCCAGCGCCCGCGCCACCGCGAGCACATCTTCCGGCGTCCCGTCCAGCAGCAGTCCACCGGTCTGGAAGAGGTTGATCAACACCAGGTCACCGGACTCGGCCGCACCGAGGGTGACCAGCCCCGGATACGGTGCGGGAACCTGCCGCGCCTGCTCCGCTGGCAGCAGCGGCAGACCGCCGTCCAGCACCCACACCCCGGCCGACTGGCCAGCGGTGAACGGCGGGACCGGGTCTGCTTCGGGGTCGTCGACGACCAGGTGCACCGCGCCGGACGCGGTGACCCGGGCACCCTGAACCGCGGGCACCTGGTCGCCGGACTCGGCCGCACGGTGACCCAGGGTGCGCAGCACGGAATCGAGCAGCGCGACGCCAGCGGGCTCGCCCACGGCCTGCAGGATCTGCTCGGTCCGGGTCGGGTCGTCGTCGATCGCAATGGTCTCGCCCGCCCGGCGCCGGCGCTGCTGCAGAATCCGCCGCACCCCCAGGGCGCCCGTCAGCAACGCGGCCAGCAACGCACCGATCCCAGCCATCAGCACGACCTGCCGCTCCATCCCGGAATCCGGTGCGGCGTCAACGCGCCCCGCCCGGGCCAAGTCCGAGGAGGGCGACGGCGACGGAAGTGCTGACGGCGAGGCGGGTGCCTCGGCCGCCGATGGCGCCCCGGACCGCGGCGACCCGGGCGGGGTAGCAGCCGTCGGTTCGGTGGCTGGGGTCCGTTGGGCAGGCCGTGTGTGGCCAGCAGTCCCGTCGGGCACAGCGGTCTCGGCCGGTCGTGAGGAGTCTGCCGACCTGGGCGTGGACGTCGGCAGCGACGTCTCCCCACTCGGCGATGCGACCGCCGACGGTGTCGCAGCCGCGGTAGAGGGCGCCGTTTGCGGTGCCCTGGAGGGACCCGCCGCACGGTCGAGTCCGCTGGGAACGTCGATGTTGCCCGAGGGCGGGGTGCGGTTGCGCGAGTGCTCGCGATTGTCCTGCTGCGGGCCGGCAGCCGTAGCGGGCGCGTCCGGGTTGGGCAGGTCGAGGTGCTGGCCGGGGTAGATCAGGTCGGGGTCGGTGAAGTGGCGTCCGCCGGGCTGGTCTTCGCCCCGGTTGAGACGGAAGATCGCCGGGTAGCGGTCGGCGTCACCGAGCTCGTCTTCGGCGATCTGCGACAGGGTGTCGCCCGGCCGCACCGTGTAGGAGGCAGGCTGGTTCTCCTCGAGCGCGCTCCCGCGGCCGCCCTGCGCCTGCGGCCCGGCAGGTGCGGCATCGTCCGGCAGGAGCAACACCCACCCCGGCCGAATCGGATCCTCTGCCCGGAAGACGCTGCCGTCGCTAATGGTGCGCCCATCGTTGAGGGCGGCGATCTCTTCCCACCGGTCGCCGTCGCCGAGCCGGTCCTCGGCGATCGACCACAAGCTCTCCGCCGGCCGGACCGCCCGCACCCTGTGCGTGACCGCACCGTCCCGCTCTGCGTGAGAGGTTGTGGCCGGTGTGACCGCGTCATGTCCGCCTTGGGCCGGGGAACTGGTGGCCGCCGCGGTGGTGACGGCGTGGGCGGGGGCGGGGGAGGCCAGAGCAGTGCCGGTGGGCAGCGCGATCAGGATGGCGCCGACCAGAGCAGCGGCGGCACGCTGCCCGACCAGTATCCGTACCTTCGGTGCGGTCCGGCCGCGCAGCTGAACCGGGACCTCGACAGCCACGGCGGCCGCGAAGCCCGCCCACCCGGCCCAGCCCGCGACGGCGAGTGCCAGCAGGAACACTTGCCCGGTGTCCTGCGTGCTCAGCAGGTTGCCCAGAGCTTGCATGCCGGGCGGGCCGACGATGGCGGTGCCCCACCACAACAGGAGAGGCAATCCGAGCAGCAGCGTGGCCAGCAGCAGAAGGCTCGCGGCCGCGCGCACGACCGCGCGGATGGTGACGCCACGGGTTCGCGCCTGATGGGTGGGTGGTCTGCGCGGCGGACGGACAACAGCGGGCTGGGGCATGACGGGTGGCCCTTCTCGTGGGCTATTCGGGCTGGTCGACGCCGTGCAGCAGCGTCGCGGTGCCGTGCCCGGTGACATCCATGGAGCCGATGCCGATCACGTGCAGGAACCGGGTGGCGTAGGCGGTGTCGACGGTGACGCTCAGCTCGCTGCGGTCCGGCGAGACGTTCACGGTCCCGTGGACGCCGGCCTGGCGCAGGTACTCCGTGGCGGCGGCCTCGGCGGCGGCGGGGTCGACGCGGATCGCGGCTCCGGTGACAGCAGCGGCGGGATCCAGGGCCTGCCCACCGGCGCGGGCGGCTTCCAGCGCGAGGGCGTCGGCGCGTTCAGTGGCGCGCAGCTTGCCGCCACCGTCCAGGACCAACCCGGCGATCGCGAGCAGCACCACAGTGCAGATTGCGACGAACACCGCGACCCCGCCCCGGTCACCGCGACCGTGGCTGCAGACGGCTGGCTGCGCGGTCGCGTTCATCCCTGCCTCGCTCGGAAAGCGTCCGCGACACTGGTGAAGGTGCTGGTCAGGGTCTTGGAACCGGGAGCTCCTGGGAGCAGCAGATCGGACAGGTCGACGGTGCAGCGGACGGTGACGGTGACGTACCCAACCTGACCGATCGGGACGGCGAGTCCTGAGGCATCGACGTCCACGTCGGTGCTGGAGCAGCGGATGCCTTGGTCCTCCAGCGAGCGGGCGGCAGCCTCGGCGGCCGCGGACTGCGCGGCGAGTGGGGTGCGTTCCAGCGATGCGGCGCGGGCGGCGTCCTCGGCGGCCGCGTCGGTCTTTCCGCCGGAGACGGCGAGGCGTCCGGCGGCGATCGCGAGGCACAGGAACGCGATCAGCAGCGGTGTGACGATGGCCGCCTGGATCGCCTCGCTGCCCCGATCTCCGCGTAGCCGTGGCTGGTGCCTCGCGCGCGTCATGGTCTGGTCCAGCGTTCACGCGGGCCTGTGGCGGATTGGCTGACGTGCAAGCCCCCGACGCCGGGCAGTAGCGACGGAGCGGTCCCCGTCACGGTGACCCGCACGGAGTCGGTGCCGCTGCCAGCCGTGCTGACGCTGGGGGTGCGGAGGCTGTCACCGGCGATCCGGCTGAGGACCTCGCGTGCCCGGGCGGCGCCATCGGTGTCGGTGGCTTGGTAGGTGCGGGCGGCGGTGACCCCTTCGCGGGCGGCGGCCAGGGCGATGTTGCGGGCGTGGAACCACATGCCGGCCTGGACGACGGCCAGGGTGAGCAGGATGACGAACGGGAACACGATCGCCATCTGAATCGACGCCTCGCCCCGGTCACCACGCCGCCCGGCCGCCGCCACCCGACGGGCGACTCGTACCGTGCTGCTGCTCGTCCCCGTTGCCCTGGCCATCGGCGGTCAGATCCCGTTGAGCAGGCCGTTGTACTTGCCGACGATGACGCCGATGGTGCCGGCGATGGCGAGTGCGCCGCCGACGGCGGCGACCCAGATGATGACGGTGGTGATGGAGATGTCGCCGCGGTCGCTGCCGCGGGCACGGCCCTGCTCGAGGCGGCCGCGCACCCACATGACAGCAGCAGTTGCGGCGCGGGTCAGGTGATGCATGGATCAGCGCTCCTTCGGCGTGGAGGTCAGGTCGTGAGGATGCGGATGACCGCAGGGAAAGCGATGAGAAGCATGACGAGCACTGCCAGCAGGGCGCCGGGGGCGGTCATCTTCTCGCTGTTGGCGTTCGCCTCCGTGGCCTGCGCGGCCAGCAGTTCCGTGCGCAGGTTCCGGGCGCGTGCTCGCAGCGTGGCGTAGACGGCGGCACCGTCGTCGGTGGACTGCCGCATGATCGCAGCGAGGTCCTGCAGCGCCGGCAGGTCCAGCTCGACGGTGAGCCGGGTCAGGCTCTCCCAGTGCGGGACCTTGTCCACCCGAGACTGCATCAGCGCCTGCTGGATCCGGGCGAACGCCCAACCGCCTGCGACCTGCGCGGCCTGTTCCAGGGCCTGTTCGGCGGAGACGTTGCCGGCCCGGCGCAGCGCAACCAAGTCGAGGTAGGCGGCCATGGCGTGCGCAAACTCCTCCCGCGCCCGCCGTGCCTGGTCGCGCAGGGCGAGATCGGGCGCGAACCACAGAACCACTGCGAACAGCACGCCGACCACGGCCGGCAGGTAGAAGGGGAGCCCGAGTAGGAGCAGCGGAATTCCGGCCAGCGGCGGCACCAGCAGCCCTGCCGCGGCGAGCGCGGTCTTGGTGAGCAGGAACCGACCCGGAGACGTGCCCACCAATGCAAGATCCCGCCGAGGAATCCGGACCCCGGGAACCGTGCCGAGGTGGTCGACCAGCCACGCTCCCCACCGCTCGTCCCGGTTGGCCGAGTCCAGTTCGGGGGCCGGGAGAGCGGGATGGTTCATGCGCTGCAAGGCCGGCCCCAACGCCGGTGCGGGCTTGAGGAGTTCCTTGACCAGCAGCGCCATCCCGGCGCCGACCGTGGCGCCGGCCAGCAGCGCACCCACCGGGATCACCGCATATCCCCAGGACGGAGGGCGACCTGGCTACCGATCCGCTCCGGGCCGGAGTGGAGAGGGAGAGGAGGTGTCGGTCCGCTACTGACGCGGCTGCGGGGGTCAGCGATCAGGAACCGCGGCACGGGGTGGTGGTCGGCGAGCTGCCGCATCCACACCAGTACCGCCACGAAGGCTGCGGCGAGCAGCGCCAGGACCAGCTGCCCGAGCAGCGAGCCATAGGGGGCGGTGTAGCCGGGGATGAGAAACCCGAAGGCGACCACACCGAGCGTGATCAGGGTCATCCACCGCACGGTGGTGCGGGGCTTGGCCCGGTCCGCTTCGATCTGCCGCCGCTTGGCGACCTCCTCGTGCACCGACGCCGCCAGGTCGTCCAAGGCCTGCGCCAACCCGGGCCCGCGATCAGTCGCGGACAGCACCAGCGCGGCAACCACCTTGTCCGCGGTGACATCGTCGAGCGCGTCACTGAAGGCGCGCAGCGCGTCGGCCGGCCGCCAGCCGACAGCGAGCCGGTCAACCAAGTCACCGACCTCGCCCGCGATCGCCTCCGGCACGCCCTTCCCGGACAGAGCGAGCGCTTCGTCCAAGCCCCGGCCGAGCCGCAGCACATTTGACAGGCGCTGCGTCCAGTCACCGAGCGCTTCCAGCCGGCCGATCCGTGCGCTGGCTCCCTTCGTTGGGGCCAGCAGCCACGGCACTCCGGGAACCGCCAGCAGCACCAGCACGCCGGCCACGAACACCCCCGTCAGCGCCCACACCGCGGCGCCGGCAACGGCACCGACCGCGAGCCGGGTCCTGCGCTGCTGCAGCGCCTGGCGTCCGACACCCGCAGCGCTCGCTGCCCGCAGCCGGGACCACAGCGACGGGCGCTTGGGGGCTTCGGTGCCGGTCACGCCGATGACCATGCCGACCAGCCCGGCGACCAATGCGGCTCCGGTGATGCCCCACAACAGCAGTCCGGTGCCGTTCATGAGGCCTCCCGGATGAGGAGCTGCAGCTGAGTAGGCCAGGTGCCGGCCGACTCGTCCAGGAGCTCCGGGGCGAAGCCGGCCCGCCGCAGGTCAGCGATGCAGCGTGGGTACATCAGCGGCATCGCTCTCGGCTCGTCCCACTCCGGGCGCGGCCCGAAGATGAGGTTGGTGTCGGGGCGGCCGCCTTCGCCGATGCCGGTGACCTCCAGCACGTGGGAGACGAACCGGTGCCGGTGCCCGCCGATGCGGGTCTCATCGATGGAGGAGACGAAGACGATGAAGTCCAGGCCGTTCGCGGCCTGCCGGTACGCCAGTGCCTCGCTCATGTTCGCCTGCGCCAGCAGGTAGAGCTCGGCGATCCGGTCGAACACCACGCTCGGGTGGATCGCATGCAGGGTGGACAGGTTGCCGCCCTGCCCGTTCGTCATGGCCTGCAGCATCGCCACGATCTCCGGGCCCCGGACCTCACCGACCACGATCCGCGCCAGCGACATCCGCAGCGCCCGGTACATCAGATCCATCAGCGTGATCTCACCCGCGCTGCGGCCGTCGACCCGCTCGCCGTTGGACTCCCTCGCCTCCATGGGGACGACCTGCTGGTGGTAGCCGTTCTCGTGCGCGAACAGCTCGTACTCAGTTTCCAGCGTGGCGAACCGCTCTTGCGGGTCGATCTCCCGCAGCAGTGCACGGAGGAGCGTGGTCTTTCCGGCGGCCTGCCCGCCTACGACCATGACGTTCTTCTCCGCGCGCACGCACGCGGACAGGAACGCCTGAAGAGTCGTGTCGAGCATGCCGCGCTGGACAAGTACGGTCATGTCCGCGTGGCGCATGGAGTGCCGGCGGATCGTCACATACGTCCCCGGGGTGACGTCGATGACCGCCTGCAGCCGCGACCCGTCCGCGAGCCGCAGCGCGAGGAACGGGTCCGCGGTCGACAGGCTCCGCTCCGACTGCCCGGTGGTACGGCGCGCCAGGTCACGCAGGAGCTCGCGGAGCTCGTCGTCGGAGTCCGCGACCGGCGCGACCTGAGCACGGCGGCCGTCGGTGAAGTCCAGCACCACGGTGCCGTAGCCGTTGATGAAGATGTTCTCCACCGCCGGGTTATCCAGATGGGCTTGGAGCCGGCCCGCGCGGAACTGCAGATCGAACACCGCCTGGGCGATCGCCGCATCCTCCGCCGGGCTGGTGGCCTGCCCACGACGCACGGCCTCGGCGTCCGACCAGATCGCGACCTGCTCGTTGATCAACGCCCGGCCCTGCTGCTCCTGCGCGGCCGCGCTCATCCCTGGGCGGGCCCGCAGCAACTCGCCGAGCCGCTCACCGACCTCCTTCTTGATCAGCCGCACCGCCGCGTAATCGACCACACCCGGAGGCCGGGGCAGGGGATCCCGCGGTCCGGCTCGCAACGCCCGGACCGGGACTGCGTCAGCTGGTGGGGGCCCAGGCTGGTGATGCAGGGGTTCAGCGCGCACCGGTCACCGCCCTTCCCTCCAGGGAACCCCCTGCCGGAACGGCGAGGCGGGCCCGGCGGGTGGCGACCAGCTGCCGGATCCGCGTGGTCGCCGACCGGGCCGCGCGCATCACTTCTGACACCTCGAACTTCCGCGGCTGCTCGCCGCCGTCGGACAGGACCGCAGCCTCTCGCGGCCGCCACGGCAGGGTGGCGACGACCTCAACACCCAGTTGTCGCTGGACCTCGCCAGCGGGGAACGGTCCGGCGTCGACCAGCAGAAGCCGCACCTCCGCGGTGGTGCCGAGCTGCTCCCGCAGCGCGGCGAGACGGACTTCGGCGCTTTGCAAGCCGCGCAGGGTGTTCCGGGCGACCAGCAGCACCACGTCGGCGCGCTGCGCGAGGACCTGCGAGGGACCGAACGCCCCGCGCCGGCCGAGGTCGACCAGCACGTCATGGGCGTGGGCTTCGATCCCGGCGAACATCGCCGACAGCGGGTTCCACACCGGGCCCATCGACGACGCATGCGCCGGGTCATACAGGCCGGGCAGGACCAGCCGGTCGCGGGTGCCGGCGTCGGTGACGTCGACCAACTGCCGCCAGAAGGCCTCACCCAACTGACCCTGCCGCGCCGCGAGCGCCAGGTTCCGCAGCCCGTGCGTGCCACCGAGGGTGCCCTGCAGCGCTCCGGGCAGGATCGCCCCGCCGTCCGGATCGCACTCCGCCAGCACCACCCGATGCCCGCTCTCCAGCGGCCAGGTCAGCAGCAGCGCCATCGCCGTGGTCGTGACACCCGGCGCGCCGAGGCCTCCAGCGAGCGCGATGACCGCCATCACGAACCGTCCCGGACGACCACGACCAGGGCCACGTTCCCGGTCGCCACCCGGGCGGCCAGCGCAGGTCCCTCGGCGGCGGGCACGGCAACGTCGACGACCACGGCTCCCGTGGCGGCCGCGGGCCGGCCGACCGCGACGACCTTCGCCGACAGCGTCACCGGCTGCGCCCCGTTTTCCGGCGTGGAGCCGTCGCCGTTGGACGCGTTTCGGCCTGGTGCGGCGTTGGGGTCAGGGGTGGACACGATCAGCAGCTTCTGTCCGGGCACCAGCGGTGTCGCCGGGAGCTGGGACAGCTTCACGCTCACCCCGACCAGCTGCTCACCCGGCCCGATCAGCGACTGCGCCGTGACCTGCGCGGGAGCGAGGAGCGAGCCCGCCTTCAGGTCGGTCGCGGCGCGCTGCCCCACCAGGCCGCTGGCTCGGGAGGCCTTCACGGACCGCACGGCCGGGTCCAGTGCGATCGACGCTGTTGCGAGGTCGGCCTCGCTGATACGCGCGCCGACCTGTACGTCCCGGGCGATGACGACCACCGCGGTGCGATGCCCTGAGCTGGAGTACAGCACCGCGCCGGACAGCCCCCCAGCGGCGATCAGCGCGACCGACAAGGCGATCAAGCCAGGGCGGCGGCGGCGTTGCCGGACCATCCGCGGTGCGGCCGCCGGGCCGGTCGGCGGGCCCGCCGGGGCCGGTGGTGCGGAACCCGGGGAGGGCGATCGGGTGGTGCTGCTCATGAGGGTGCCTCCTGCTGTGGGGAGGTCAGCGGGTCATCGGCCGAGGACCTGGACTTCGCCGACGCGCAGCTGGACCTGGGAGGAGCGGGTCGTGGTGAGGTCGCCGCGTTGTCCGCCGCCGCCCCAGTGCACGTCCCACGTGGCGGTCGCGGTCACCCAGAACACGTCGCCCTCACCTCCGTCGGAGGTGGTGGCGTAGCGGTAGCCGCAGCTGGGGGACTCCTTCGCCCCTTCCGACTCCTTGTAGGGGGTGCCGGCGCCGCAGGTGACGGAGTGGCCGTCGCCCATGTCCCACACGATCTGCGACACGTGCGCTGTCGCCGTCACCGTGATGCCGCCCGCCGTGACCGACTCTGGGGCCGGGCCCCAGGTACGGGGGCTGGTGTGGTTCCACAGCCACACCGGCATCCCGACCACACCCGTCGTGCCGGGCTCGGGCACGATCCCGATGTCCGGGCCGTCGATGGGTAGTCGCTTGACGGCCTCGGCGGCGAGCTGGGCCGGATCGACCCCGCCGTCCATGCCCGGCGGCGGCGCGGCCCGCCACTGCACCGGCGGCCCCTCATCGGGGCAGTACGCGTCGTAGACGGCGCCGGCACCGGGCTTGTGACCCTGCCAGGCCGGGTCCCCGGCCGGCGGCTGCGGCTGCATGACCTTGAAGTAGCAGTTCGGGCTCCACCACCCCAGATCCTTCAGGTAGCAGGGCACCTCGACGTTCAGCAGGGTGTCCTGGCACCGGCGGGAACCGTTGCTGCCCCCTGTTCCCGTGTCGCTGTTCGTGGTGCCGCCGGGCTTGCCGGGCACGGTTACCCCGACCGAGCAGTCGCCGATGGCGGGGCAGACCACCCCGTTGTCGGCGACAGCCGGACTGACTGATTCAAGTCCGAGAGTGCCCGCCATGGCGGCGGTCGCCAGCATCCGCCTCAGCACGTCTGGTCCCGCGCGGCGGTGCTGTCGGTGACCACCCAGCGGGTTCCGATCGTGCGGAGCTTGGAGTTCACCACGTACCGCTGGGCCTGATTCGGCGCGGCAACGCTCTTGCCGGTGGCCTTCTTCACCGGCGTCCAGTTCGTGTCGTCCCAGCACACGGTCAGCGAGCCCCGGTGCGGACTCACGGACAGGTCCACGGAGGCCTTGGTGACGGTGAACGCGGTCTTGCCCTTGGTGACGATGCCGTTGGCCCGGTTGATCAGCAGCGTCTTCTTTCCGTCGGCCAGCACTTGCCCGGAGGCGTAGTGCTCGATGTCGGTGCCCTCGAATGTCGCCTTCGCGAATCCTGCGGTCTCCGCGTCGACCAGGCCCTGGAACGCGGCCACGACCTTGTCCTTCGCAGCCCCGGTCGGGTCCAGCGAGGCCGCGGCCGCCTTCGAGGCGGTCGCTTGCACAGAGCCTGGTGCAGCGGCCGGCTTCGTGTCCTCCATGCCGCCGCTGCAGGCGGCCAGGGCGAGAACGCCCGCGAACACGGTGGCGGCCACGGTCGCGCCCTGGGCTGTTCGGCGGCGCTGGTCGGTGGTGCTCGGCACGGGTGGCCTCCCCCTGGCATCGGCTGCATATCCTCGGTGACGCCCGACGCACGTGAAGGGAGTGGTGCTCCTGAGACGGCGGCCCATCATGCGGCGGGTGTCGCGGTGCGAGTACGAGGCACCGTACGGCGCCAACTCACCGCTTCCAACAGGGATCACGAGCGCGCTGACCTGTTGAACCGTGTTTGCCCTGGTATGCGGGCCGGTAAATTTTCACGGCACGTCACCATTGATTTCGCTGAGTGAAATCGGCGCCATGCACCTCAGGTGGATGTGGTTGTGCTCAGCGGTAGGGGGAGGGGGAACGCGTCATCTCTCGCCACGTCCTCGGCGAGGCCCGGCGACCGAGTTGTGTTTCTTACTGACCGGCGCGATCGGCAGGAGTGCAGATTAGGGGGGACGCGGAAAGGGTGGCCTTTGGCTGGAGCCGAAGGCCACCCTTTCTGTTCGCGGCCCGTCGATCGTCGTGACGGGATCGGGTTGTCAGTCCTGGTTGGGGCTGGGTGCTAGAAGATGTTGGTGATGATGGTGTCCCAGCCGCTGGCTCCCACTAGGCGCGGGCTCCTGTGTGTGCCGGGTCCGCCGGGGTAGAAGAGCAGGCAGCCGCTGGGGCATGTGGTGGACTTGGCGGCACCGGTGTCGTCGACGTAGTTGACGGTGGCGGTGGGGTCGGCAGGAGTAGTAGCCCACAGGTCACCGTAGGTCTCGCCGGGGGTGGGCTGGAACTGCCGGTAGGTGACGTGAATGCCAGCGTCGGGGTCTTCGAAGGTGCCTGTGACGACGGTTCCCTGAACGTTGCCGGGTGAGGCCAGGTGGGGTCGGTTCTGCCAGCCCGCCGTTCCGTACACGCTGCGGGTACCCAGGGAGAAGACTCCGTTGGTGAGCTGGCCGGGGTAGAGGTAGAGCACTCCGGTGCTGGGGCTGCGGACGAGGAGGTCCTGGACCTTATCACCGTTTTGGTCACCGACGGCGAGGATGGTGAGGTCCTTCCAGCCGCTGGTGCCCAGGGTGACGCGGTGGTTCAGGTCGAAGTCGAACGGATCGTCTGGGTTTTGGGCGCCGAGGTAGGTGTTTCCGCTGTACAGGTACAGGGCTGCGTTGTTGCATTCCTCCTTTCCGTCGTCAATGTCATCTATGCACTCGATGGTGATGAGGTCGTTGCCGTCCGCGTGGCCCTCAGTGGTGTTTTTGTCGATGTCACCGGGCAGCGTCAGCTGGCGAATGCGGCCCCAGTCTGGGGCGTAGTCGAGAGACTGCGGGTGCGGGAGTTCGTGACGTGTGTAGTAGTTCGGCTCGCCCCGGCCGTCGCCGCCGTAGACGTAGAGCTTGTTGTCCGCCAGGCGGACGACGTAGTCCTCGTAGCCGTCCGGGATCCCACCGCGTTGTGTGAAGCCGGTGAGGTCGCCGCGGTGGGCGATGAGCGCATCGGTCCAGCCGGTGGTTCCGATGGTCTGAGCGGTGGCGACCTTGCCGGTGCCGTCTCCGGCGTACAGGCGGAGCTTGCCGTCCGCGTCGGTGGCGACCATGTCCACGTACCCGTCGCCGTTCAGGTCACCGGGGAGATCTTGATGCGTCGCCGGCCCGGTTCCGGGGATCTGGTCCGGGGCGTAGACGAAGTCGGCTGGGCTGGTGTGGAGGACGACCGCGTCTGCCATCGAGTCAAGGGGGGAGTGGTTGCCAGCGGTGTCGTAGGCAACGACGTGCAAGGTGCTGAGCGGATAGCCGGCGGGCGTCACCGTGATGGTGGCGGTGTGGTGGTCGGGTCCGACGTTCACCCAGGTGCCGTAGGCGCAGCGGGTGCTCGATGCGGACAGAATGAAATCTGCACGCCAGCAGAACCCTGCGAGGTCGTTGGCGGGGTTGGAGAGGTTGAGAGTGACGGGCTTGCGCGCCGGGTATATGTCGAAGCGTCCGGGGGTTTGCCCGTCGGGGGGGATTTGCTCGTCGGCGGGGGTGCCGTCGGTGTTGGTTACCGTGACAGCCTTCTCAGGCCCTTGGGCGTCGATGCTGAAGGCGCAGGCTGCGGTGTATGCGCTGTAGGTGTCCTCATCGTCCTTGGCCCTCAGCTTCCAGCTGTATGACGTGCCGGTAAGGACTTTCTTGGGGACGGTGACCTGGGCTGTTTGACCGCTGGAGACGGTGTCGGTGGACTTGGGGAAGGACACCGTGCCACCGGTGGAGTTAGTCACGACGACCTCGGCGGTGACCTGGCCACCGTCCTTGTCGGTGAGCTTCGCAGTCACCGCCAGGCCGCTGTTGCCGATGGCGCCGCCGCAGGGTACCTGCTTGTTGCCGTCGCCGCCCGGGGCGTAGGTGCCCTCGTAGGCGTCGTGGTCGTCGACGGTCGGCTTGAAGTTGTACTTGACCTCGAGGGCGGGACTGTTGGTGAACCGCTTGAAGCTGTTGACGTTGTCCTCGTAGCTGCTGGGAGCTCGCAGGCCGAAGACCAAGGTGCCCCAGCCGCTGTCGGCAGCCTTTCGAACGTAGCTCGTCAGGGCGGTGGACGCGTAGTCGTGTGGTTCGTTGCCCGGGCAGTAGGTGGGGTTCCCGTGGGCGTAGGAGTCAGAAACGAGCTTGTCTGCCCAGCTTGGCTGGTCATTCCAGGTCGGAGTGGTGCCGATGCCACCGGTGGACCACAGTTCGGTGGGACCAGCCAGGGACTTGTCGCAGCCCCAGGAGTGGGTCTCTACGACGGAGAAGGTCGCGTCGAGGATGTCTGCGCCGGCGAGGCCGTCGGTGTTCATCGCGAAGAATGAGCGGGTGGCGCCGGTTCCGTTGTAGCCGACGCGAGGTTCGTCGCTGGGTGTGTCGGAGTGCCAGCCGGAGCCGTTCGGATAGGCCTCGGTCGGGTACTTCGAGTACACCACGGCCCACTTCTCACGCTTACCGCCGGTGAAGACGGGGTCCACCACGAGCGGAAACTGATCGGCAGTGGCCAGCAGCGTCGGATCCGGCGTCAGGGTGAGAGTGTTCCCGGAGATCCCAGCGCCCACCGGAGCGCTCTGAAGCTTGTCCCCATCGTTCTCCGCCGACAACCGGGCGCCCGTCACGGCAGCCGACTTGCTGCCGGCAGCGGCTTGCTCCCACATCATCGGGCGCGGTGCACTGAAGATGACGTTGCCCTCGGGGTCCTTGGCGATCAGGTTGTCGCTGGCGTCGTCGGTGAGGGTGACGCCACTGGTGGAGACGCCGAGCTTGATGCTCTTGACAGCGGGGTTCGCTGCAGCCTGGGGCGTGTTGACGATGAGGTGCTCAGCGAAGCCGTCAACCTCAGCGGTGACCTTCAGGTCCACATCTGGCAGGACCGACTTGTAAAGGGCTGTGTTGCCCTCAAGGAGGGGCTGCGGCAGTTCGCTCGGCCAAGACAGTGACAGCTTCTTACCGTCCTTGGCCATGGTGACCAGCGGGCTGGTACCACCGCCCGAGAAGGCGATGCCGAAGACCGGTGAGGCGGGTCCCACGGTTCCGTCGGATCGCCGGACGACCGTCGCGTCGGCCTCCTTCCAGACGCCCTCGTACCGCGACCACTTCGGTGCGACGTACTGGCGGCGGGTGGTGGTGCCGTCCGGGTTGGCGAAGGTCTCCGCGGCCTCCTCCCGACGGTCCAGGATCTCCACTCGCTGACCGGTCTTCGCGGCGACGTCGAACGCCTGGACCTCGGAACGACCGGTGTTTGACGCGGGGCTGTCGTCGGCTGCCGAAGCCGAAGCCGACGCCGAGGCCGACGGCAGGGCAAGGGTGGTGGCTGCCGTCAACGGCAGCCCCAGGGCAAGAAGGACCGCTATAGAGCGTCTTTTTCTGCCGCCGGGCGAACGCGGGTCTGTCATGTCCAACCTTCCTGAATGCACGCGTGGTGCGTGACAGCGCAGGATATTCACATTACGTGGCTTTTCCCAAGTCCTTGGCTGTGCGTGAAGAAGGATGGGGGATGTTGACGTGAATGGAGACCCCAATTCCGGGTGGCGGGCGTAGGGGCGTATGAACACCCGAGTGCGCCCCTGTTTGCCCTTCGCCCGGCTCATCTGGCCTGATCAATGGCCTTGATCCGGAAGGTCCGATCTGCATCGATTTCGGTTGACGGAAAAGTTTATGCACGGTGAAAAATGCCGTTCTGTCCTCTTGTGTAGAGGCCATGGGATGAGCTTTGCTTTGCGAGTTCTTCACATGACGCAGGCCTAGGGGTGGGGTTTCCAAAGTGTTCCGTCGTGGCTTTGGCATGCCATTTTCGATAAACCTGATGGGCTTGCGCCGCGGGCGCACTGCCACGGTGGGTGCTATTTCCGCCGCCCTGAGTCTTTCGCTGCTCGCCGCTCCGGCCTGGGCCAAGCCAGGCGACGGCTTTAAACCACGGCCAGTGCCCAAGACAGCTTCAGTGCCGGGCGAAGACCTCGTCACCCGCCGCTTGATACACCGTGCGCCATCGGAACGCGGGACCTGGCGTCCACCAAAGAAGGCCGACTGGCCTGCGGGTGGGCAAGCGGATGTCGAACTGCCTACCGACTCCGGCACCGCAGCGACGAAGGCTGCCCGTCCGCAGAAGGTGCGAGCGGGAACGCTCCCTGTCCGTGTCGGACTCCCGACCGCCAAGACCGCAGGCGGTAAGGCGAAGAAGCACCTCGCCGGTATCCCCGGCCGGGCCCGGCTCCGCGTGACCCTCGCGGACCGGAAGACCACGGACCGAGCCGGCATCCAGGGCCTGCTCCTTACAGTTCAGCCCGCCGCCGGAACTTCCTGGAAGGCCAAGGCGGCTGACGTCCAGGTCGACTATGCGGCGATTGAGTCGGCGTTCGGTGCCGGTTGGTCCTCGCGCCTGCGCCTGGTTCAGCTGCCTCCGTGTGCGCTGACCACCCCGGACAAGGCTAAGTGCGTCAAGGGGGTGCCGTTGGCGACCGACAACGACACCGCGGCCCGCACCCTGACTGCAACCGTGACCTTCCCAGCCCAGGGCAGCACAGGATCCACGTCCCCCGCGGCGCGCACCAGCGCGGCGGCGAGCATGGTGGTGCTGGCCGCGACGGCGGCAGCGGACGGCGACGAGGGCTCTTTCAAGGCGACGTCGTTGTCGCCGTCCGGGTCGTGGTCGGCCGGCGGCAACTCCGGCGGCTTCGGCTGGAGCGTGCCCATGACGGTGCCGCCAGTGCCGGGCAACCTCAAGCCGAATGTGGCGTTGTCCTACAACTCCTCGTCGGTGGACGGGCGCACCTCGTCGACGAACAACCAGACCTCGTGGATTGGCGAGGGCTGGGAGTATGCGCAGGGGTTCATTGAGCGCACGTACGCAAGTTGTGAGAACGACAAGCAGGGCGGGAACAACACGGCCAAGGTCGGCGACCTGTGCTGGAAGTCCAAGAACGCCACGCTGTCGCTGAACGGCAACTCCACCCAGCTCGTCTGGGATGCCGGCAAGAGCACCTGGAAGCTCGCCGACGATGACGGTTCCCGCGTCGAGCAGGTCTTCGGCAGCTCGCCCAACGACGTCAACGGTGACGAGGACTTCGAGTACTGGAAGCTGACCACATTGGACGGCACCCAGTACTGGTTCGGCAAGAACCGCCTGCCGGGCTGGACCAGCGGCAAGGCGGAGACGAACTCGGTCTTCACTGTTCCGGTTTACGGCAACCACACCGGCGAGCCCGGCCACGACTCGGACTTCGCCTCCTCGGCCGAGATGCAGGGCTGGCGGTGGAATCTGGACTACGTCGTGGACCCACACAACGACGCCATGGCCTTGTACTACACCAAGGAGGAAAAGGGCTACTACGCACAAAACGGCAAGACCGACTCCCCGCAGCCCTATGACCGTGGCGGCTACCTGAACAAGATCGATTACGGGCTTCGTGCCGGCGCCGTGTACTCCACGACGAACCCGGCAGGCCGGGTGACCTTCGGTGTCGACGAGAGGTGCCTGTCCAACTGCGGCACCTTCGACGAAGCCCACGCCACGAACTGGCCAGACGTACCGGTGGACCTGAACTGCACCAGTGGCACGGAGTGCCTGCAGTCCAGCCCGTCATTCTGGTCCCGCAAGCGTCTGACCAGCATCAACACCTTCGCCCTGCAGGGCACGACCATGCAGCCGGTCGACACCTGGACGCTGACGCAAAAGTTCCCCGCGACCGGTGACGTGTCCAAGCCGGCCCTGTGGCTGGACTCGATCCAGCACACCGGCAAGGCCGGGGCCCTGGCGGATCTGACGCTGCCGAAGATCTCCTTCGCCGGTACGCCGATGCCGAACCGGGTGGACTCGGCCGAGGGCCGGCCCCCGCTGAATAAGTACCGCATCACCCAGATCACCAACGAGACCGGCGGCCAGACGCTGGTCACGTACAGCCCGACCGAGTGCACCGCCACAAGCCTGCCGTCCTCTGCAGACCAGAACACCAAACGCTGCTACCCCTCGTGGTGGACGCTGGACGGCGCGGTCGACCCGGTCAAGGACTGGTTCCACAAGTACCTGGTCACCCAGGTCATCGAAGACGACACCACCGCCGGCAGCGGATCCGAGTCGAAGACCACCACCTACGAGTACAGCAACGGCCCGAACTGGCGCCGCAACGTCTCCGAGTTCACCCTCGACAAGGAACGCTCCTGGAACGTCTTCCGCGGCTACGGCACGGTCCGCACACTGACCGGCGCAACGAACCGCACCAAGACCGAGACGCTCTACTACACGGGCATGGCCGGGGACACTCTCGCTGACGGCAGCGCCCGGCCGCAGTCGACGATCAACGGTGTCACCAACCGAGACGACTTCGCCGGCCGCATCGCGGAAACCCGCACCTACGACAAGGACGGGACCGGCGGCAAGATCGTCGCCAAGACCACCTACACGCCGTGGGTATCTGGTGCGACCGCCACGCAGAACATCACGGGCATCACCGACCCCGACAAGCCCACCACTCCCGGCCCGACGCTGCCCGACGCCGTCGCCCACCTCTCGGGCACGGTCACCGAGGCTGCCAGCACTCTGCTGGACTCCGGGAGCTGGCGGACGCTGACCACCACCCGCAACTACGACACGACCTACGGCCTGATCACGGCTCAGGGCGACAACGGCGACACCGCAGGCGGTGTGCAAGCGACCTGCACCCGCACCGACTACGTCACCCCCGACACCACCAACTGGCTGATCAACTACCCCAAACAGGTCACCACGGTCGCCCAAGCCACCTGCAACAGCTCCTACGCCGACTCCGCGGTCACCGAGGCCGTCCGCACGACCTATGACGCGCAGGCCCTCGGCGTCGCACCCAAGCCGCGCCAGACGACGAACACAACCAAGACCGAACAGGCGTCCAAGCTTGACGCCAGTTCACAACTGGTGTGGGAGACCACCGGCCAGTCCACCTTCGACCAGTACGGGCGCGTCACCCTCGCCAAGGGCCAGGACAGCCAGCCCGTCACCACGGTCTACGCGCCCCTCACCGGAGCTCAGCCCACCACCGTCACCGTCACAAACGTCAAGCAGCAATCCGCCATCACGAAATTCGACGGACTGCGCGGCCTGACCCTGCAGACCACCGACGCCAACAGCAACACCGCAACCAGCGAATATGACAGCCTTGGCCGACTGGCCAAGGGCTGGAGCGCCGGTCGCGACAGCGCCACTACCAGTGCCAACGCCACCTTCACCTACGCCATCTCCGCCTCCGCGCCATCCACGGTGACGTCGAAGGCGCTGTACGAGGACGGCACATGGGGCACCTCGGTCACGATCTACGACTCGCTCCTGCGGCAGCGCCAGACCCAGACCGATGCGATCCTCGTTAGCGGCCGCACCGTCGCCGACACCTTCTATGACTCCCTCGGCCGCCCGTTCCAGACGAACGCGCCGTTCTACAACGGCGGCGCGGTGTCCACCACGCTGCTGAGCACCCCGCCCAACCAGGTCCCCCGTTCGGACGTGACCGAGTATGACGGGCGCGGCCGTCCCACGGCTGCAGTGACGTTGTCTCTGAACGAGGAGAAGTGGCGCACCACCACCACCTACGGCGACACCTGGACTGCAACGCTGCCGCCGCGCGTTGGCACCGCTGAGATCGGCGGTACCGCCCAGCTGGTCATCACTGATATCCGCGGCCGCACTACCGAACTGCGCAAGTACAAGGATCGCAACCCGGTGATCGGCGCGGCTGCGAGCCAGTACGAGAAGACGTCCTATGCCTACGACCGGGCAGGCCAACTGGCTACGGTCACCGATCCGTCCGGCGGCAACTCGTGGACCTACGAGTACGACCTGCGGGGCCGCCCGACCATTACGACGGACCCCGACAAGGGCAAGTCCAGCACCACCTACGGCACCGACGGCCGTGTTGACACCACCACTTCCGCCTTCGGCACCTCCAAGGCCAGTACCCTGGCTACCACTTACGACGAGCTTGGCCGCAAGACCACTCTGCGCCTCGGATCGGTGACCGGTACGAAGCTCGCTGAGTGGGGTTACGACACCGCGACCAAGGGCCTCGGCCTGCTGGCTTCCGCTACGCGCTATGACACGTCCGTCAGTCCGGCGGCCGCCTATAAGACTGAAGTGACCGGCTACGACAGTGGGGGCCAGTCAACCGGCACCAAGGTGACAGTGCCGTCGGTGACCGGTGAGGAGAAGCTCGCCGGCACCTACACGGTCGCCACCACCACGACCCCGGTCAGCGGCATGCTCGCCACCACCGCCTACAGCACCGGCAACACCAACGCCACCACCGCGCTGCCCGCGGAGACGGTCACCAACCACTACGGCGTACAGGACCAGCTCAACAGCGTCGACGGCCTGTCCCAGGCCTACCTGCGCGAGGCCGCCTACACCCCGTTCGGTGAACTCGCCCAAGCGCAGCTCGGCAACTCCGGCGCCCGTGTTTTCAACACCCTCGGCTACGACACCGTCACCCGGCGACTGACCACGTCGACCGTCGACCGCGAGGCGTCCAACCCGCAGATACTGTCGAATATCACGTACACCTACGACACGGTCGGCAACGTCACCCGGATCCGCGACGTCCAGAACGACGCCACCATCGCCGACGACCAGTGCTTCTCCTACGACTGGGCCCAACGCCTGACCGAGGCCTGGACGACCGCCGACGCCTGCACCACCAAACCGGTGAACGGCACCGGCAGCCCGGCACTTGGCACCGTCGACCCGTACTGGACCAGCTGGACCTTCAACAACACCGGCGGCCGCGCCACCGAGACCCAGCACAAGGCCGGCCCGATCACCGCCGACACCACCCGCACCTACAGCTACCCCACCACCGCAGGCGCGGCGCGGCCCCACGCCGTGAACACCGTCACCGCCACCGGTGGTGCCACCGGCACCGACAGCTACCAGTACGACGACACGGGCAACCTGACCAAGAAGACCCCCGCCACCGGAGCCGTCCAGGACCTGACCTGGAACGAAGAGGGCAAACTCGCCACCTCCACCGTCTCCGGCAGCGTGACCAAGTTCCTCTACGACGCGGACGGCACCCGCATCCTTAAGCGGGAACCCACCACCACCACGCTCTACCTGCCCGGTGGCCAGGAACTCGTCCTCACCAAGGCCGCCGGCACCCTGGCCGGCACGCGCTACTACAACGTCCCCGGCGGCTCCGCTGTCCGCACCAGCTCCGACGGCCGGGTCCGGCTGCTGGTCGCCGACCACCACGGCACCAACACCCTCTCTATCAGCGCCACCACACTCGCCGTCAACCGCCGCAAAACTCTCCCCTACGGCGGCCCCCGTGGAACGGCCCCTACCTTCTGGCCCGGCCAGAAGGGCTTCGTCGGCGGAGACATCGACACCACCACCGGCTACACCCACATCGGCGCCCGCGACTACGACACCACCACCGGCCGCTTCATCAGCGTCGACCCCGTGTTGGACACGGGCGACCCCCAGCAGATGAACGGCTACAGCTACGCCAACAACAGCCCCGTCACCTCAAGCGACCCCACCGGCCTCTGGATCGACGACGGCACCGGCCACAGCGAACCCCGCAAAGACGGCGGCCCCACGTCGAACACAAACCCCAGAGGTGCAGGGCAACCCGCTAGTGAGGGCAATGGCGGCAGTGGGGGTGGGGGCGACACCGGGGGCACAGGTGGCACAGGTGGCACCGATAGCGACGGCAATTACGATGCCGACGTGTTGTCCGGCCAGCTGATGATCTTCGGTCCGAATCAGATGACCCACCCTGAGGGCGGGTACTGGGAGCCCTTCACAAACGCTTTCGGCAACGGAATGGAAACTATTTGTTACGGCCGGCTTGCCTGCGCAAAGGCATACCAATATCTCCTGGCTCACGGAGATGACCCGGCCGGAGCACGGAAGATAGCTGCCAATTTCTGCATCGATCACTATGCCCAATGCAGGAAGGACGCCGCAGCCTGGGAAATGAAGATGGAAGTGGCTGGCATTGCCGTAGACATTCTGACCCTGGGCTTGAGTGGAAAGCTCAAGGGCTGCAGCTTTACCCCCGACACGCCGGTGTTGATGGACGACGGCACAACGAAGCCCATTGCCGCCGTTGAGAAGGGCGACAAGGTGGAGGCTGCAGACCCTGAAACCGGAAAGCATCGCGAGGGCCACAGGGTCACGGCCACCCTGGTCAATCACGACTACGACCTGATCGACCTCGACATCCGTAAAGCAGACGGAAAGGTCACCACCCTCCACACCACTGCCAAGCACCCCTTCTGGAATCTCAGCCGCCAGGCCTGGGTGCCCGCAGGGAAACTGAAAGCCGGCGACGCCCTCAACACCGTGAACAGCACCCGGGTGCAAGTTGTCAAGGTGAAAATCCGTCCCGGTAACCGCGACATGTACAACCTCACCGTCGCCGACCTCCACACATACTATGTGCTTGCGGGGACGGCTGCGCTCCTCGTACATAATTCATGCGGCGATACCACTCATGCAGATGAATGCTACTGTAATTGGGGAGAGCCGGTTGTTCGGCGCCCCAAGGCCGCTCGCCAGGATGAGTTCACGTTTCACGCTACGGAGCGTCTGCGGGAGCGTGGGGTTTCGGACGAGGATGCTCAAGCCCTCCTTAGCCGGGAGCCCTTCTCGTATCATCACGAGGGCCAGTGGAAGTTGGGCTACTATGACCCTAAAACCAAACTATTTGTCGCCAAGACTATCGACGGGAGGGTAAATACCGTGATAAATGACGTGAAGAAGAGTTACATTAACGAAATTCAAGGAAAGTGATGACCGTGGCGGATGTCAGAGTTACTCACGATCTGAAAGTAAATGCAGCCTACGTGTACTTCGTCGATCCGCAAGTACGCTCTCAGGTGGCGCGGACGTATCCGTGCAGTCCTGCCGGGGTCGGAGGCATGATCAATCTCGACTTCGACGAGGCTGGGCGTCTAATTGGCATAGAGGTGCTGGCAGCCAGTTCAAAGTTGCCGCAGTACTTGCTCGACGCTGCGGAGCGATTCGAGCTAGAAGGCCCAGGTGGTAATTCCTGACGTCGTTGATCATTTCGGCCGACTTGAACTTCGGGGTGAGTTGGATCACGGAAGTTCCAGCGTCTGAGAGTGATCGTATGGCTGCGCATCGAAAGGCTCGCTGTGCCTGCTCAGCCACTTCCTCCTGATGAGACTAGTGTCCTGAGTCGTTGATTCGGTTCAGATATCCGGCGAGGCGTTCGAAGATTTCGTCTGCGGTTTTCGTCCAGACGAAGGGCTTCGGGTCGTCGTTCCAGGTCTGGATCCAGGTGCGGATGTCCTTCTCCAAGACCTGGATGTTCTTGTGGACGCCTCGCCGTATCTGCTGGGTCGTCAGCAGACCGAACCACCGCTCGACCTGGTTGAGCCAGGAGCTGCTGGTGG
>NZ_JBEXYN010000062.1:0-40298 GCF_040630935.1 Streptomyces sp. NPDC005722 | reverse complement strand
AGACGACACGACATGCCATCCCTCCCGCCGGAGCACCGATCCCATGCCTGACCAGCGGAAACGCAGCTACCACCTTCGGAAAGACAACACCTCCTCAGTGTCCAGGTGGCGGGCGCACACGGCCGCCAGCAGATCGACCGTGACGGCGGCCAGCCGAGAGGCGTCCGACGCCGTGTAGGTGTGGGCATCGGCCGACAACTGTTGCAGAAACCCGGCCAGGAGTGCCCCTACACCGTCGCCTGCCGGTAGCCGCCCGGCGCTGAGGGAACGGACCTTCCTTTCCGGTAGAGGAAGCAGCGTCCGGGGCAGCTGGAGCATGATGCCGCTGATGTGTCCGCTGTCGGACCAGGCGGTGCCGTGCCAGGGCCGCGACGTGTCGTAGAGCAGCAGCTCGCCTGCCGCGCCGACGACGTCGCGTCCGCCTTGGGTGAGCAGGTGGCCTCCGCGCAGGGTGAGCATGACCTGGTAGCACTCGGGATCAGACCTACGGACCAGCTGCGGGGTCCGGAGGGATTGCAGCGGCGGGTACCGGAGTTTCGTCAGTTGCACGGTGCCGAGATCGATCAGCCGTAGCTCCGCCTCAAAGTTGGCCGTGTGCGCGCTCGACAGCGTGCTCGGCAGGAGAGATTCGGCGGTCAGGTTGCACCAGTAGTCGAACCGTTCGTCGGCAGGCAGGTCACACGTCCGCGCCTCCACCACCAGCATCATTTCCCCCTTGTGAGCTGTGGGCACCCTCCGCTCCGACAGATTAGGTGCTCATGTCAATGAATTGGCCCGGTTCGTGGCACTGCCTCAGCTGAACCAGTCGGCAGATGACCTTCCTCGAGGGTCACCGCACGGCGGCCGCACCGCGCAGACGTGGGCGTCACAACTCCCCGCCCCGACCCCCGCGATCCGGCACATGAGTGCTCACTGCCGGTCCGCGGGTACGGGTGGCCCGGCACCCCGCGGTATTTCACGTGCAGCCGGTGCAGCGCTACCAGGATGCTTGCCGCCCCCTTCTTCTGCTGCAGGATCACCCGCTACTGCTGCTCGCGGAGCCGGCGGAGCTCCGCATGCGCGGGCCGGACCGCCAGATGGTGTTCGAGCTGCAGGCATGTCGCTGGCGACGTACCGGGTGAGCGGAGCGACCAGCCGCCGCGTGCGAGAGGAGGCCATCGCCGCGGCGGCCGTGACGCCACTGGCCGCGCCGCCAGGGAGGGGTGAGCGGCGCGGCCTCAGTCCCGCCTGCCCAGCTCTCCCGGGGGTATGCATCAGCTCGTCCACCGGAGCCGGACCTGGTGGTGGACGACCTGCGCTGAGGCGAAGGCGGGGTGCGGCCGGCCTCGGTGGGGGAGTGGTTGAGCCGGCTGTGCCGAACGACGCCTACGCGCCCGGTAGGACAGTGTGGCGGAGACATCCCGGGGTCTGGACGACAGCGTTCGCCCCCGACATCAGGGCGGCGCCAGCCGAAGTCGAGAGGCAGCCGACCGAAGTCCGTGCGGCTCGAGGGGCTCCTCAGGCCGCCATCAGTGCCGCCATGGCGCGGTCCATCGCGGCGTCGAACTCTTCCGGCGTCAGCGGCAGACGGGACTTGACGTCCCGACTCCACTGATCGGCGAGGACCTCGGCGGAATCCGCCTGAACCCCGTCGAGTGCCGCGTCGGCCAGGTCCGACGGCGCGATCTTGTCCACGGGCCAGCCCGTGGCCATGTCGGTGTCGGCCAAGCCGAGGTGCACCGCCGTCACGAGCGTGCCCTGCTCGGCGAGCTCCAGGCGGACGCCGTTGGTCATGGCCCAGGCAGCGGCCTTGGACAGGTGGTAGGCATTGGCACCCTTGCTCCCGAACCACGACATGGCGGAGAGGACGTTGACGATAGCGCCCCCGCCGTTCCTGGCGAGCGACGGCGCGAACTCCCGGATCATCGCGAGGTGGCCGAACAGGTTGGTCTCCAGTTCGTGCCGCACCACGTCCAGCGAACCGGTCACCAGGTCGGTCCCCGTGGAGATTCCCGCGTTGTTGATGAGCAGCGAGACATCCGGGGCCGCCTCGGCGGCGGCCCTCACGGATGCGGGATCGGCGATGTCGAGGGGCAGCACCTCGACCCCCGGCAGGTCCACGGTCTCCGGTCGGCGGGCCGTCGCGTAGACCTTGCGGGCACCCCGTTCGAGCAGGCGCTGGGCGAAGGCGCGGCCCAGACCGCGGTTGGCTCCGGTGACAAGGGCGACGCAGTTGTTGATGTCCATGTCCGGTACGCTAAAACCTGACGTTGACGTCAGAGGCAAGTGCTGGTCGTCAGAGCCATGGGTGAGAGGAATCACCATGTCGGTCACAGGGGCCGCGGCCGAGCGGCTGATCCGCATCGGCGAGGTGGCACGGGGTGCCGGCGTCTCGGTCCGCGCTGTGCGCTACTACGAGCAGCAGGGGCTGCTCATCGCGGAGCGCAGCCCGTCCGGCCAGCGCCTGTACCGGCAGGACGCCATCGTTCTGGTCCGCTTCTTCCAGCAGATGTTCGCCGCCGGCCTGACCAGCCGGAGGATCAGCGAACTCCTTCCGTGCTGGGTCTCCGGGCACACCGATGCCGGGCAACGAGCCATGCTGCGCGTCGAGCGCGAACGCATCCAGGGCAAGATCGACGACCTGCAGGCCGCCCTGGACCGTCTCGACGAGGTCATCGCGATCACGGACACGCACCCGTAGACGCGGTCGGCCGGACGTCTCCCCAGCGATCTGACCTCGTTGTCACGGCCCGGGCGGCGAGGAGCCATGGTGGGGGAACCGTCCTCAGGTGGCCGACGCGGCTTTCCGTGTCCCGGGAGAGCGCGGCAGCGCGGCGGTCCGGTTCTCTAGGCACTCCCGATACTTCGACCGAGGCCTGGAGCCGTCGGCGCTCGTCGGGCTGCAGCCCGGCCCCGTCTTCCGAGCCCGCCGCGCCACTCGGCCTGCGCGCCGCCGGGATCGCCGCTGTCCTTGCCTGACCGGTTGCCGCCGTGGCTTCGTTACTGGCTTCATATGTGGCGGATCCATCCCCCTGAAAACAGCGCGAGGTACTGCCATGAGACGCCAACCAGTCCGTCAGACAGTGCATCCGACCGTTCACTTCCGGCTCGCAGCCTGGATCAAGGCCGGATGGATGCTCATCCTGGTGCCTTACCTCCTGCTCCTCAGGCTCATTACCTTTGGGCCAGATTGGGGAAGTTTCGACTTCCACAGTGCAGATCTGAGCAACGCCATGAACGGCCTGGTTCCACCGCTTGTATTCGTGCCGGCTGCGGCACTCGTTGCCTGGATATTCTGCCTGCGCCCTCGGGTCAGCGTGACGAGCGACACAATCTCGATAGTAGAATCAGTAAGCCGCGCAAAGATTCCGATTTCATCGGTGGAAGCCATCTTCGACCGATGTGGAAAGGTGGTCATAGCGGTCCAGGGCCGTCGGGAAGTCGTGGCCGGCCCTTTGTCAACGCGTGTCAACACCGGTGAAGTCTCCCCGTTTGATACCTTGGAGGCCTGTGCAAACCTGCGTGAGTACATCGAGGACCAAAGCGGTGTGGACGTCTCCTCAATCGCTCCGGACGGATCGGGATCCGATAGGCAGCGCCCAAAATGGCATTTTTATGTGCGGCCTTCTGATCTGCTCTTTCTCAGTGCACTCGCGGCGGCGATCTTTTACACCCTGAAGTAAAGGGGCCCTACGGGTACCGGCCGCCTGGCTGCAGTGCGCAGCGTCCCGCCTGGCTGCAGTGCGCAGCGTCCCGCCTGGCCGGTGTGAGACCCGGTCAGCCGCTGGTCCCTGCGAAGAGACCGGCCGGGTCCTGCGGGGCGCCGTCACCGTTCGCCGGGAGGTCCCCGCGTTCGGGCCGGCCTTGGCCGCCCCTGTCCTCGGACGGCAGGACACGGGCGGACTCCTCGGCGGAGGCTTGGTGGACGTGTTCGGCCGCCTGCCGCAGGACGTCGCGGCCCACGGTGGCCGGATCCGCGGACAGCCGGATCACGCGGCCCGCGTCCTCCAGCACGTAGGAGTGCGACGTACTCGTCGCCCGGTACCAGTGGTTTCCCTCCTGTTCGCAGGTTGCCTCACTGGTCCCGGCCGGCTCGGTGTCCTCGGTGCAACTGACGGGGCCACTGAAAGCGCGCTCGTCGACCCGCAGTTCGATGGTTCCTCCTTCCGGACCGCTGTAGGAGGCCCCGAAGCCGTGGTCGCCGATGACGCCGACGGATTGGAGGGCGACGCTGTAGCCGGGGACGTCGGTGACGTACACCATGGCCGGCTCGATACCCAGGGACCGTGCCCTGCTCTCGAGCGCAGCCCCGTCCGCGGACTGCGTCCCGCAGGCGGTGAGCGCCATCAGAGCTGACAGGACCAGGGGTTGCAGGGCCGATCGTATGTGCGCCATGCGTTCATGATCTCCTACCCGACGTAGGTCCGATGGTGCTTCCGCGTCGACTGACCCTGGCCGGGGAAGACGCGCAACGCCGATCGGGTAGACGCCGTGGCAGTCAACGCAGTTGGTTGCGTCCTGGAGCTCGGCCGTGATCTCGCTGATCCGGAACTTCAGGCGAGTGGCTGACGGCCCTTGGGTCAGCGGCAGGCACTGCCCAGCAGCGCTGCATGGGGAAGGACCAGCAGGCCGTCCTCGCCGAGGAGTTCCTGGGCCAGAGTGTCGAAGTGTCGCTTCACCTCGGCGCGAGTTTCCTCGGTCTGGCTCAGCAGCAGTTGCCCGATGAAGGCCACCCCAGCCGCCGGCCCGCTCCACCACTCCTCGATGCTGGCCCGGTGATCCCACCGCAGCGTCCGACACGCGGCCTCGCGCAGTCCGGCCGACGTCACAAGCCCGACCAGGCCGTCCGGATCGCGCGCGAAGTCGTCCTCCGTGGCCAGCGGAGGCAGATGCGATGGCCGAGTCACGCCAGCCATCTCGACAGCCCGGCCCAGCAGGGCCTGCCCGGCCGGGGCGGGAACCGCCCAGATCGTCAGCGCGATCCGTCCACCCGGCCGGATCACTCGGCGAAGCTCCGCGAGGGCTTCCCTGGGACGCCCCACATGGTTGAGTACGAAGTTCCCGACCACCGCGTCGAAGACACCGTCCTCGAAAGGGAGCGCGGGGAGGACGGCTGTCAGCACCTCGGCGGAGGGCACGGCCACTGATGCCAGCTCGACCATGCTCGGCTCGGCATCAACCGCGGTGACCTTCGCGCCGCGCTCGCATGCCGCCGCGGCCACCGTTCCCGTCCCGGTCCCGACATCGAGAACCCGGGCTCCCTCGTGGACCGCCGCAGCGTCGAGCAACTGCGGAGCCGGATAGGCACACAGTTTCGCGAAGCTCCCCGCGAACGCGTCGGCCCGACCGGCCCACGTCCGACGCTCGTACTCATCGAATGCCGTGACCTGCACCGTCTCCCCTCCCGGTTCCGCCGCAGAGATCAGGAATGCGGCTGGGCCAGGACCCTAGCGCAGAAGAAAGGCGTTACATCGGTCACCCGGGCGGCTCGTGACCACACAGGAGCCGGGTCGTGCAGCGGCGCTGATCAGCGCCGCTGCACGTTGATAGTTTGCGTCGAGAGGCTCACCAGGGCCGAACCGGTGCAGCTCTCGTGCCAGAACAGGCAGGGGTTCAGGGGGAATCGCGGGGTGTAGACGGGCGCGCTGGCGCCGCCCGCTTCGACAGGTGACCCGGCTCTGGACCATGCCCTGGCAGATACGGCGACGCTCTGTGGCATCCCTCGGCGCCAGGTGACGGTCTTCCGACGTCTGTTCGTCGCGGAAGGACGTTCGGACGATGCTCTGTCTGCAGGGCGAAGGCAGTCGACATCTCGCTGCCGACCGTCAACTGGCGTTCTCGGCGGCGTAGGTCTGGAGCTTGCGCAGGGCTTGAGGCGCGGCGCTCTCTTCGGCGCGGGCGACGATGACGATCTTGCTGGTGGCGACCGCGACGAGGGCCTTGTCGGCGTTCTTGCCGATGACGGTGTCGTCCTGTCGGGCTGTGAGGGCGTAGTTCTCGCCTTGAACCGTCAGGCGCGGAGTGGCTTCGGGATCGCGGACCGTATTCACGATCCCAACGGTCTCCTGGGGCGAGGGGCGCCAATGCGCGGCGTCACTGGTGCCGTAGAAGCTCCCGCTCGGGTCAGCGAGGAACACCGCATCCACGCCCGGAGTGCTGCGGACGATGCCCTCGCAGGACGGTTCCCAGCTCATGAACCACTCCCTTCCGATGAGGAGTCTCCAGGACGGCGCGCATACGGTCAGAGTGCGACCTGGGGTAGTTCCCCGCGCGGTGTGCTGCTCCGAGTCAGTGACCAGCGCACGAGCAAGGAGCCGCTGATTGCGTCGTCGATGTCGGCGCAGGGCCCTGATGTGCGCCCCGTGACGTTGCTACTGAAGGGCCCTCAGGTCACGTCGTCTCACCGTCGAAGCGGTCGTCGTCAGCGTCCGGCTGCGCAGGCGGGGCCTGGCCGGCGGACACTGATGCCACCTCGCCGATGTCCTGCGGTGTGAGGTCGAGGTCGGAGATCTCGTGGTCGCCCGGTTCCTCTTCCTCTCTTCGGGCCTTGCGCCGGTCATGGAGAAGCGAGAAGACGGCGGCGCCGAAGTAAAGCACCCAGATCGGTCCGGCCAGCGTCAGCATGGTCACAGGGCCCGTGCTCGGCGTCGTCACCGCCGAAAAGGCCGTGATTGCCATCATCATCCCGCGCCACCAGTCGATGGCCCTGTTCACCAGCCCCGACCTGCCCGCCCGGTCGGTGGCCCGATACTCGCGGCTGGCGTTCACCAGCATGCCCGTCCTGGTGGCCACCGGTCTCTACCTGTCCTGGCGGAGAGACCACCCGAACGAGGTGTCGGCACCGGCGCGGGCGAATGTGCTGGCCAAGGCGTCGCCTCATCGGGTATGTATGTGCCCGCGGCCGGAAGAACGGTCTGCCGGCGTGCCCTGCAGGGTGCGCCGCATCAGCGGTATGTGAGGGACGAACACAGTGGCATCTGGCGTCGTGAAGTGGTTCAACTCCGAGAAGGGCTTCGGCTTCATCGAGCAGGACGGGGGCGGGCCGGACGTGTTCGCCCACTACTCCAACATCGCCGGCAACGGCTACCGCGAGCTCCAGGAGGGCGAGCACGTCACGTTCGACGTGACGCAGGGGCAGAAGGGCCCGCAGGCGGAGAACATCGTCCGCGGCTGACGCCTCGCGTTCAGCGCACGCACGTTTGGAGCGGGGTCGCCTTGTACGTTGAGGCGGCCCCGTTCCGCGTTTCCAGGAGGCACGCCCCCGCGCGTGGGGTTACACCCCCGGGTGCTCCGTCAGGTACGTGGCTACGTGCTCAGCCACAGTGACCTCGACCAGGCAGGACGGCCGGGGCCACCTCACGGCGTCTGTGGTCGCCGAGGCGTCCATCTCGTGGCTGGTCGTGCAACCACCATCGAAGGAGCCCAGTGGTGGCGTGCTCGTGCCAGTCCAAGAAGCAGCAGTTAGAGGTCGTCACCCCGAACGGCAAGGTCGTCTTCACGACCGGCAACAAGGCCACCGCCGAAGCAGTCGGCAAGCGGTACCCGGGCAGCGAGGTCCGCGAGAAGGGCAAGACGCCGGCCGACGGGAAGGCCGAGAAGGAGCCTGGCGCCTGACCGAGCGTGCCCGGCGCACCGGATGGCGAGCCGGGCCACGCGGGGCTACCACCAGATGACGACGTATCCGGGGCCGCCGTTGTCGCCGAAGACCGGGAGGCCATTGGTGCGTGGGCCGCCTGATCCGCCGATGCCTGCGCCCTGGGGTGCCGGCTGGATGATGCCGTCCACCGCCGGGCGGCCTCCCAGGCCACCCGGCTCACCGACCGGACCACTGATCGTGCCGCTTGCGCCGTCGTTGCCTTCGCGGACCGTGCCCTGGCCGGGGCAGGAAGCTGTGCCGCCGGCGCCCCCGGATATGATCCCTGGCGCGCCGCCACCGGCATTCACGATGTCGCCGAGACCGTTGTCCACCATGCTGGGTGTGCCGGGGAGGCCACCCAAGGGCCCGCCTGCTCCTCCTGTGCCGAGGTCCACCACGACCGGTGTACCCGACTGGACAGGAAGGACGCACCAGGCGAAGCCCCCGGCGCCGCCACCGGATCCGGTGCGATCGAAGTCGCTTCCCTCACCGCCCCCACCGGCGCCCCATGCTTGCACGAAGACCGTGCTGACATCGGCGGGCGGCATGAATTGACCGTCGCTCTGGAAGTCCATCAGGCCGTGAGCCGGGGGGACACCGGGCGGTCCCTGGGGTCCGGGCGGCCCGACAGGTCCGGCGGGCCCGGCGGGTCCCTGCTGGCCGGTCTCGCCCGGAAGTCCCTGCGGCCCGGGGGGTCCAGCAGGTCCGGCAGGTCCCTGCGGTCCGGGAAGCCCAGGCGGGCCGGGAGGTCCGGGAATGCCGGGGCGGCCCGGGTGACCATGGCCCGGGCGGCTGGGGCAGTAGCCGGGGAAGTAGGGGAAGAGGAAGCACGGGTCAGCGAGACCGGGTGCATTGCCGGGTTTCGAGGCGGCAGCCTCGCCACCCTCGGCACTTCCCGCATACGCGGCGCCCGTCAGAGCGCTGGACGTCAGGGCCATGCTCGCGGCCACCGTCCACATCCGCACACCGACTCGGCGTCGCCGCAGAGGCGCCTGAGGCAGGGCCATTCGAGACAATACGTCACCTCCAGCAGGGGCCCGCAACACGCGTCAGACGCCGCTCACCGGGAGAGAAGAGCTGTCGGAGACAGCATCGGACCCACAGCAAGAGTCGCCCTACGTAGCTGACCACGCACACTAAGTAGCCGACCGGGTGATTCCGGCCAAGAGGCGTCTGACGCCTGACCGGCTGGGCCCGGCGCGCCAGATGGTGCGCCGGGCGTCGTCGCGGTCTAACACCAGATGACGACGTATCCGTTGACGCTGGCCTGTCCGGGGTTGGGGAGACGACCACCGGCACCGCCGTCTCCACTGGTGCCGGCGTTCGGCGGCGCAGTCTGGACCACACCGTCCACCGCCGGTCGTCCACCCGGGACACCGGAGCAACCAGGGCAGCTGTGCTGGCCCCGCTGCTCGCGCCTTGCCTGGCTGTGCCCTGGCCCGGAGGCGTGCTGCCCGTGCCGCCGGCGCCACCGGCGAGGGTCCTGGAGCCCTGGCGTCTCCCCCTCAACGCCGGGTGGAGCGAGCCGATTGCGCTAGGAGATGATCCCGTGCGTGGCTGAAGAGGCAGGTACAGATGCGGACGACGCTTGTGCATGGGCTGAGCGACTGGGCTGGGCGTTCGGGCTCATCGCCGAGGATCCGGCTGAGAGAGGTGCAGCGCTCGTCCATCTGGCCGAGGCCCAAAGGGAGGTCAGGGACGCGCTCGACCGGTCCAACGAGATGTGGCTGCTGACACGGCCTCTGGGAGCGGACGAGCAGTACGGGGAGCCGGCCTTTCGACAGGCACTCCAGAGGTATTGGCAAGTCCAGAGGCGTTCACTGCCTGACGGGGTGTGGAACGGCCCTGCGGGCGGGGATCTCGCGACGTGGCCGGGGCTGCCCTACGCGTTGGTCTTCCTGGAGTGGGAGGCGAGGTACCCGCTGGAGTGGACGCAGCATGCGAAGGCGTGGGGTACGAAGGAGACCCTGATCCGTAAGGTGGCCCGTGCTCCCCAGGAGGAGGCGCTCAAGGCGAAGCTCACCGACCTGGTCGAGCTCGTCGTCAACCGGGCGTATCGCTGCAAGGACCGCGAATACGTGCGGGTAGCCCGGGCTGTGGACAGCGCTGCCCTACGGGGCAGACTCGATCGGGCAGCCGATTCGGACAGTCCGTGGGCCCGGTGCCACGCCGGGTATGTGCTCTGGCTCCTCGACCGTCCTGACATACCGAACACCCGTCGTGTCTGGCAGACCTGGGTGGCAGGCGAGGCTGCGACGGTGTTGTGACCCGCGGACGATGCAGGGAAGGGCCTTCGGACTCGTGACGCGTTCTCAGGACCGCCAGCAGTTCCCGGGTGCGCATTCCGGTTTCTCGCCGGGAGTTGGAGCCGGGTTGTGACGTCGGGCGCGTGCGTCCTGCGTGAGCCGCCCGCCGGTGAGGTGGTGGCGTCGGTCGGCCTCCTCGACGTGGGACATCGAGGTGGTGCAGCTGCGCCGGCACGACGTGACGCAGGTGGCCGCCGCCTGTACGTCCGGTTGTGCGGTGGCTATGCGGGCAGGGGACGGTCGGCGATGACGTTTTTCATCACGAGGGTGGAGGTCAGGCGCTGAACGCCGGGCAGGCGGACGAGCTGTTCGTCGTAGAGGCGCTGGTAGGCGGTGATGTCGGTGGCGGCGACCCGTAGGAGGTAGTCGGGTTCGCCGAACAAGCGCTGAGCCTGGAGGACGTGGGGGATGGCGGTGACCGCCTCTTCGAAAGCGGCGACGGTGTTGGCGTCCTCCCAGCGCAGGGTGGCGAAGACAAGGGTCTCGAAGTTCAGCCCGACGGCGGCTGGGTCCACGGCGGCGCGGTAGCCGCGGATCGCGCCTTCACGTTCGAGGTCGCGCAGCCGACGGTGGCAGGGCGAGACGCTCAGCTGCACGCGGGCGGCGAGTTCGGTGATCGTGAGACGGCCGTCCTGCTGCAGCTCGGCAAGAATCTTCCGGTCTGTGGCATCCATGGAGAATATTCTTCCTCAGACGCCCCGGTTCAGGGGTAAAGAAGGGAACATTTTCGGGCGAATTCGGCCTAGCCTTCCTCACATAGTGAACTGCGGGAGAGGGCGAGGGCGGATTCCATGGACACGACCACGCTGGTGGCCTTTGCGGCGGTAGATCTTCTGCTGGTGCTCACCCCCGGCGCGGACTGGGCCTTCGCGATCTCGGCGGGCCTGCGCGAACGCGCGATACTCCCTGCGGTGGCCGGGCTGATCGCCGGATACGCGGGCTACACGCTTCTGGTCGTCGCGGGCCTGGCCGTGATCGTGGCCGGCTCGCCGACCACTCTCACCGTGCTGACCGTCGCCGGTGCCGGCTACCTGGTGTGGCTGGGTTCGAACGTACTGCGCCGGCCCGCCGTGCTGGCGGCCTCCGAAGAGACGGCCGGCGCCTCGTGGGTGCAGATGATGCTCAAGGGGGCCGGGATCAGCGTTCTGAACCCGAAGGCACTGCTGCTGTACGTCTCGCTGTTCCCGCAGTTCATCGACACCACCGGCGGTGGCTGGCCTGTGTCGGCGCAGATCGGCCTGTTCGGCACCCTGCACATGACCGCCTGCGCGGCCGTCTATCTCACGGTCGCCGTCCTGGCCCGCACCGTGCTCAAGACCCGACCCTCCGTGGCCCGGGCGGTCACCCGCACCTCCGGCGTCCTGATGATCCTCATCGGGCTCTTCCTGATCGCCGAACGCGTGGCCACCTGACCCGCCCGAAAGAGAACAACCCCGTGACCACCCCGATCCAGATGCAGCAGCCGAGCAACGCGGCCCGCCAGCGGGTCGAGAAGAGCTTCGGCCGGCAGGGCATGGTGACCCACCTCGGCGCCCGCCTTACCCACATCGCGCTCCCCGCCCAGCCCGAGGCCTGCTGGCAGGACGGATGCATCCACGACGGCGTCGGCAGCGCCATCGCCGACAACGCCGGCGGCCATGCGGCCCGGACCCTGTGCGGAGAGGAGAGTGAGATCCTCACCGTCGAAATCAAGATCAATCCGATCGCGCCCGTCGTCGGCGACCACAGCGGAGCGATCGACACCGTCCTGAAGCCCGGGCGGACCTGACCGTGTGTCAGCAGGAGGCGCGGCGTTCAGGCGACGGTGAGCGCACCCTCGTCGCCACCCGTCAGCGGACTCGGATCCGCGTCGCCGCTCCCGCCCACTGACCACCTCGAGGAAAGAACTGCCCCCATGGAACTGTCCGCAGTGATCGCCTGCGCGGCGATCGCTTTCACCCTGATCGCGGTGCCCAGCCACGGATGGGCTTACGTTGTGGCGGCCGGCGCCCGCGACCGCATCGTCCTGGCCGTGGTCAGCGGCATCGCCATCGGCTACGCCCTGATCACCACGATCGTGGTCCCCGGCGTCGGCCCCCTGGTCACCGGCCACCCCCTGCCGTTCAGCGTGCTCACCGCGGGCGGCGCCTCCTACCTGGTGCACCTCGGCGTCCGCGTCACCACCGCCCCAGCCGAGCCGGTATCCGTCCACACCGGCAGCACCCCAGCCGGCTCCACGCGACGTCTCCCCGGCCCGGGGCGCCAGGGTCAGTGCCCTGGCCCTCAGAGGCCTCCTGATCCTCCTGCCGCAGCTCACCCAACCCACCGCGGGTCGGCCGCTGCCGTGCCAATGGCCGTGCTGGGCGGCGTCTACGTCCTGATCTGCGCCGGTGTCCACTTTCCCCTCGGCCACGCCGCCGGTCGTGTCATGGGCGCCCGTCACCGCGTTGCCCAGATCGCCGCAAAAGTCGCGGTTGGCGCGACCATCCTCGTCGGACCCCCACGACGACAGCCACCCCGTGCCGCACGCCGAACCCGCCTCACAGACAGAAACCAACGCACGACACCGGCCCTTGCCGCACAACGCCCCGCCGACTCGCCCGCGGGCACCAGGCCCGTACACCTGCTGGCCGCTCTCGCCGTCGGAATGTTGCTGCCGGCGCAGGGACGCATCACCGGGGCCCTCGGGGTGCGGCTGAAGGACGGGCCACAGGCCGCACTTCTTGCCTCGACCGCAGGCCTGCTGCTCGTCGCCGTGATCGCCCTGGCCGTCCCCTCGGCGCGCCGCTGTGTGGCGCGCATCCCGGACGCGGTGCGACGCCGAGCGGCCTTCCCCAGGTGGGCGCTACTGGCAGGCATACCGGCTGCCTACTTCATCTTCGCCCAGGGCGTCGTGGCCGGGGTGACCGGAATCGCCCTGTTCACCATCGCGTTCGTGGCCGGGCAGACCCTAGGCGGGATCGGCGTCGACGTGTGGGGCATCGGACCGGCAGGCCGACGGCACATCACCTGGCCACGCACCACGGGCTCGGTGGTGATCGTCGCCGCCGTCGTCCTCAGCGTCGCCCCCGGCGGCACGGGCACCGGTTCGACTGGCACGATGCTGCTGCTCCTGCTGCCATTCACCGCGGGACTGGCCAACGGCGTGCAGACGGTCATGAACGGCCTCCAGACCGCCCACTACGGCAACTTCGTGCCCGCGACGCTCATCAACTTCATCGTCGGCGTTCTCGTCCTGGCCGTCCCCGTCACCGTCCGCAGCATTGCGGACGGCGACTGGTCCGCGCCCCCCATGGAGCCGTGGCTGTATCTGGGCGGCCCGCTCGGCGTGGTCATCGTCGGCCAGTCCGCCTACCTCGCAAAACACCTCGGCGTACTACTGACCTCCCTCGGGCTGATCGCCGGACAACTGCTCGGCGCCCTGGCCATCGACCTGATCTGGCCCGCCCCGCACACCAGCGGATTCCCATGGCAGGAACTCGTCGGCACGCTCCTGGGCGTCACGGGTGTAGCCCTTGCCTCCCTCGACCGCCACCGCCGTCGAGCATGCTTCAGTGGTCATGGGCGACGGCAGGCCGTCCCAGATGAGGCAGCACCCGATGAGCACCACCGCGCGCACGGCCGCGAGCGGGGAGGCCGGTGACGTCGGCAGCCCGACCACCTGGCCCATCACCTGCCGGCGGACGGGCTTTCGCTTCCACGCTGGCTCCACACAAACCTGGCATGACCTGGTGGCCGAACAGTAGAGCCGCTGAAACTGCCGGTCGACCAGGTCCTCCGCGGGACGGCACCACGTTCTCCCTGCGGTTCCAGCTCGGCCACGAACGGTTCCGTCGCCTACTGGCCCGATCCGCAGTCCGGTGATGCGGCACCGGTGTTCGTAGTCGTAGCGGGCCGGTCGACCAACCGAGTGCGTGCTGGGGTGCTGCTGGATCAGCCGAGCCCTGTCGCTTGCCGCTCGATCGCCTCCGCGGTCGCCGAGGCGTCAATCTCGTGGCTGGGCCTGTCAATCACCAGCGAGGGGCCCGAGTGGTCCGGTACTCGTGCCAGTCCAAGCGCCAGGCGCTTGAGGTGGTCGCCTTCAACGAGAAGGTGGTGTTCACCTCCGGCAACAGGGCCACGCCGACGCCGTGGCCAAGCGGTACCCCGACAGCGAGGTCCGGCCCAAGGGCGACGCCAAGACCGCCGAGGCCGCCGGCTCCTGACCCGCCCGTGCCCGGCGCGCCAGGTGGCGTGCCGGGCCTCGGGGCGTTCTACCACCAGATGACGACGTATCCGTTGCCTCCGGCCTGGCCGGGGTTGATGGCAGGGTTCCCCGCACCGCTGTCTCCGCCAGTGCCCGCGTTCGGGGGCGCGGGCTGGACGACGCCGTCCACTGCCGGGCGGCCGCCTGGGGTTGCCGGAGTGAACGGGCCGCTAGCCGTGCCGGTCCCGCCGTTGGCGCCCTGCCTTGTTGTGCCCTGACCAGGACATGTGGCCATGCCACCGGCGCCCCCGCCCGTAAGTCCTGAGGTCCCGCCGCCGCCGTGGGCGGTCGCGACGTTGACTCCGCCGACGACGACGGTGTCGCCACCCGTCGCACCTTGGCCGAGCGGACCTATGCCGCCCGTTCCGCCTGCGCCGACGGTTACCTGGATCGATGAGACGGCGGTTGTATCAAGGACGCACCATGCGAAGCCCCCGGCGCCGCCACCCCCTCCTGTGTGGATGCCGTCTGATCCGGCGCCACCCCCGCCGGCGCCCCATGCCTGGACGAAGACGCTGGTGACCCCTGCGGGCACGGCGACCACGAAGTTCCCGGCCTCGTCGAAGTCCTCCAAGCCGTGCGCCGGGGCGACGCCGGATGGTCCCTGCGGGCCGGTCTCGCCCTGCGGGCCCTGAGGTCCGGCAGGTCCGGCGGGTCCCTGCTGGCCGGTTTCGCCCTGAGGCCCGGCGGGGCCGGCGGGGCCCTGCGCTCCTGGGGCTCCCGGCGGCCCGGGAGGTCCAGGCGGCCCGGGGGGTCCGGGAATCCCGGGGCGTCCCGGATGGCCGTGGTATCCCGGACGGCTGGGGCAGTACCCGGGGAAGTACGGGAACAGCAAGCACGGGTTGGCAAAGCCGATTTCGACGCCGGGCTTCGCAGCGTCAGCCTGAGCACCGTCGGCGTTCACGGCGTACGCAGGGCTCGTCAGAGAACCGGATGCCAGGGCCACGCCCGCGGCCATCGCCCACCACGCACGAGGTATGGCTATTCGAGACAACACGTCACCTCCAGGAAAAGGGCCCGCCATGGGGGACAATCGCCGCTACCTGTCGTCGTCCCCAGCAAGCCCACCGCAAGAATCGCCCTACGTAATGCAGCGTGCCCTTCGGTAGCTGACTGGGTGACCTCCAAAACAGCCGCCGGAAGACGTGGCGCTTGGCGCGCCAGGTGTGCGCCCGGCCGCCTGCTCCCTACCACCAGATGACGACGTATCCGTCGCCGCCCGCCGTGCCTGCAGCGTCGGTGTCGCCGCCGCCGTCGCCGCCCTCGCCCGCACCGGTCGGCGCCGGCTGGACGACGCCGTCCACCGCGGGACGACCGCCCTGACCCGGGGCGCCCGGTAGCGGGTTGCCCTCCTGACCGTCCGCGCCCGTGCGGACGGTTCCCTGCCCGGGACAGACGCCCGTGCCACCACTGCCCCCGATCAGCAGCGACGCGCCTCCGCCGCCACCGGCCGACGCGACGCCGCCCAGGCTGTTGTCCACTGCGGTCGGTGTCCCCGGAGAACCGTTGGCCGAGCCGACGCCACCGGCGCCGCCGGTGCCGACGTCCACCGCGACCGGTGTGCCCGGCTGGACGGGGAGGACGCACCAGGCGAAGCCGCCGGCGCCGCCACCGGCACCGGTGATCGCGCCGCCACCTACGGCTCCGCCCCCGCCGGCGCCCCATGCCTGGACGAACACACTGGTGACCCCTGTAGGCGGGTTGAACACGAAGGTCCCGGCGTCGTCGAAGTCCACCAGGCCGTGTGCCGGGGACGTGCCGGGCGGCCCCTGAGGCCCAGCCGGTCCGACGGGTCCCTGAGGCCCAGCGGGTCCGGCGGGCCCTTGTGGGCCGGTCCCGCCCTGAGGGCCGGCGGGTCCGGCGGGACCGGCGGGGCCCTGCGCTCCTGGGGCTCCCGGCGGCCCGGGCGGCCCGGGAGGTCCGGGAATCCCGGGGCGTCCGGGATGGCCGTGGTACCCCGGACGGCTGGGGCAGTACCCGGGGAAGTACGGGAACAGCAAGCACGGGTCGGCGAGGCTGGTTTCGACGCCGGGCTTCGCAGCCTGACCGCCGTCGGCGTTCACGGCGTACGCCGGGCTTGTCAAAGCACTGGACGCCAGGGTCACGCCCGCGGCCATCGCCCACCACGCACGAGGTATGGCTATTCGAGACAACGCTTCACCTCCGGGAAGGGGCCCCCACGTGTGGCAGCCGCCGCTGTTTGCCATCGACAGCGGCGAGCACACAGCAAGAATCGCCGTGGGTAATCGCTGATGCACATTGAGTAGCCGACCGGGTGACCCTATCTGGCGCGCTACACGGTGCGGCGGGTCCGCGGTCACCGCCCGCCTGCGACGAGGCCGACGAGGTCCACGACGCGCCAGATGTTGCGCTGCAAGACCGCGGCGGCCACGACGACCATGACGAGGCCCACGACGATCTGCTCCGGGCATCGGACATGCCCTCGAACGACGGACCGACCACGCCGCCGGCCGTGTGGACGGCCCAGACGATGATGCGCACCACTCGCGGTCGGGGTCCGTCTCGAGGCCCTGCAGTTGGTCCTCGTCCAGCAGCGGACCCACCCGCCCCTGGCAGTAGCGTTTGGCGCTGGTCTGCAGGAGCGTGCGTATTCGGCCCTCGAAGCTTCAGCCGTGCCGGAGTTGTTACCGCTGGACAGGGAGGGCAAGCCGCTCCCCTCCCTGTACGACGAAGGGCCGCACCCCTGCGGGGTGCGGCCCTTGATGCGGTCGGCTCGCGCTTGGGAGGGGCGCCGCACTCCCGGGCGATCTTCTCGGTCCAAAGTATGTGCTCGGCCACCATGGGATTGGTGACGCCATGCGCCCTTATGCTCTCGCCGCATGGCGGCGCACTTGTGGCGTAACCGCTCCTCCGCCGCCACGGCCTCCCGTAGTGCGGAGATCGTGGCCGTGAGTCCCGCCGCTGCTGGAGTGCTCAACGTTCTTCTATCCCGTGCAGACCGCGTAGAGCCGCGGCATCCACTGGCCGTACTCGTACTTGGTCCCCCCGGTACTCGCCATACACGGTGACCGAGTTGATCCCGGAGAAGGGATCACCGAGTGGCCATCGTTACCCCACGCCGGCAGACGCGATTTCAGGCCCCGCCGTTGAGGTGAAGGGAACTGCCGGCGATCCACTGGGACCGGTCGGACAGCAGGAACGCGATTGCCTCGGCGACGTCACGGGGGTCGCCGCCTCGGCCGATCGGAACCGAGGCGTAGACCTGCTCCGCGGTGGCGCCCATGGCCCCCGCCACCGTCTCCAGCAGCTCTGTGCCCCCTGGGGTGAGCACCATGCCAAGGACGACGGTGTTGACCCGGATACCGGAGGGCGTCAGCTGGGTGGCAAGGCCCTTCGACCAGCTTTCCAGCGCCGCCTTGGCTGCGCCGTAGTGCAGGACGGGTGCGGGAGGGTTGGCGCTGACGGCCGAAGAGACGTTGACGATGGCCGCCCGATTGCTTTGCTTCAGGGCAGGCAAGGCGGCCGAGGTGACCCGCACCGCCGACAAGAAGTTGATCGCGAGGGAGTCCTCCCACTCCTCGTCCGGAACGCCCGTGAGGTGGACGCGGGCGGCGCCCGCGTTGTTCACGAGGAGGTCGAGGCCGCCGAGAGTGTCGAGGGTTTCGTCCATCAGGCGACGGGCCCCATCTGCGCTGCGGATGTCGGCACTGATGAAGGTGGAGTCCTTGGGGGTGTCCTCGGTGCGGTTGCGAGCGCTGGTGACGACTGTCGCCCCACCGTCGATGAGCTGCTGTGCCACGGCCGCGCCGATCCCGCGCGACCCGCCGGTGACCAGGGCGCGCCGCCCTGCGAACTCGCCCGGGATCGGGATGGTCGGGATGAATGCCTGTGTGACGGACATGGAGATGTTCCTCCGGTGGTGATTGGTCGGGTTTTTGGGGTGGTGCGGCGTCCTTTCTGCAGGCGCGCAGAAGCTGTGGAGGTCGCGACTCGACCCGTGTTGTTGAAGCCAAAAGTATCAGACTCAGAGTCTGATCAAAATATGCGGAGCCATCACCAGCACCGGCACCAGCACCTGGTGCCGCCCGTCCAGCCCAGGTCCGCCGAGGTGAAACGCCGCGGCAGGTAGGCTCGGCACGCCGCGAGCGCACACACCACGCGGTCGGCCGCGACGACGGATCGGATCAGGAGCAAGGCATGAGTGCGAAGCCGCCGGCCAAGGGGACCTACCGCTCGGGCATCCGGGCCCGGCAGGCGGAGGAGACCCGGCGCGCCGTCGTCACCGCCGCATCTGACCTCTTCGCGGAACGGGGATACGCCGCCACTTCGATCGACGCCATCGCGGAGGCTGCCCGAGTCAGCCGGTCGACCGTCTTCACTGCGGCCGGAGGGAAGCCCTGGCTGCTCAAGACCGCCTACGACCAGGCCCTGATCGGCGACGATGCCCCCGTCCCCCTCGCGGACCGGCCCGAGGCACGGAAAATGCGCTCGCTGGACGACGGCACTGAGATCATCGCGGCATACGCCGCCATCCTGGCCCGCATCATGGCGGGAGTGTCGGCTCTGTACGAGGTGGTCCGCACCGCAGCTGACCTGGACGCGGACGTCGCTGCGCTGTGGGCCGATATCGGACGCCAACGGCGTGAGGGCGCACAACAGATCGTCGGGCTCCTCACCAGTGTCGGTGCCCTCGCCCCCCGGCTCACACCGGAGCGCGCCGCCGACGTGATCACGGTCTACAACGACCCTGGCCTCCACCGCCATCTTGTCGGTGACCGCAATTGGACGTACGAGGAATTCTGCGACTGGCTCGCCCGGGCTCTGCACCACGAACTGCTCACCTGACGACAGCTCCTGGGCGAGTTGCCCGGGTCGCCGTGCGAGCTGACCTCAGTTCTGACCAAGGCAAACGAGCGAGTCGGTGTCCGTGAGTTCGACGGTGACCGAGGCGGCAGCGGACCCTTGCGCTCGTGGGGTTGGCCGCTGCACTACGGCACGGACACCACGGCTGCGCGGGTGCCCACGAATGGTCTGCGACGAGTAGGTCCGACCGGCCGGCGCCGCGGTCGGCCGCGTCCGAGGAACCGTTGCCGGTCAGCGGGGCGGTTCGATGAGCCGGACGGCCAGGCGCTTGGTGTCGTCGTCGATCTCCACCATGCACAGTCCGCGACCGTCGGCGAAGCTCAGAATCCGGGCGTGCTCAGACTGCTGGGGGATGGCAGGAAGCCGGTACGGGTCGCCAGAGGCCACCAGGAGGGCCGCTTCGAGAGAACGGCGTGCCCAGGGCTGGAGAAGCTGGAATTCGGCGACGACCTCGGAGCTGAGGTCGATCTCATACGGCACGGAGCCAGACTACGGGCGCATGGACGGGGCGAGGGCCCGAATCTCGGCATCGGACGCCGTGGGGGGAGCTTCGGCTTTGCCGGCCCGTTCGTCGGCGATGCGCCGCGCCATGGCGAGCATGGCCGGACTCGCGAGGGCCCGAGCCCGGGCATCCCAGTCGGCCAGGACCGTACCGATCATGTGAAGCTCAGTGTTGTCGATCTGCTCGTTGAAGCCGGCCCGGTGCTCCGGGGGGAGGGCTGCGCGCACGCTGCGGATCGTAGGTGCGGCCTGGGGGGCAGGACCGGTGTCCGCGGGCTGGGCGCTCATGCTGTCCTCCGAGTGGAAAGACCATTCGTCATTGGAGGGTATCGGGAGCATCGGCTGGGGACCAGCGCACTGACCCTTCGAGCGAAATGGCCCGTCCTGAGGGGTACGGTGGTCCGGCCCCGAAAACCCTGCCGAGGAGCGGGCGCAGCGACCGAAGCGACCGAACCATGGGATGGCTTCCGACCTGCGGACAGAGAGACACCGTTTTCCCTGTCTCGGGTCGCGTAAGTCGTTCCGGTTGTGCTGCGGAGGCGGTCCCACCCGCTGATCAAGTACCCACAGCAGTGACTGAAAGAGGCCGGCAGAGAACGAGTGTCTTCGGTCGCTTTGCAACAGGCGGCGAAGCGCACGGCGCCGGTAACGTGCGTGCGTCGGCGACCTCGGTCAGTGACGCTTCTTCATCCAGGACAGGTCCTGGCCGCTGTGCCCCAACGAGCCGGATTTCCAGGCACGCATGTCACGGCGAGCATCCCGGACGTCCTGCGACATGGCGGCGCCGTCCCGGAAGGGATGCTCGCCATGCCGACGTGCCCTCCAACCGACCCAAGAGGCAAGTGCGATGACAAGTACGAGGGGTAGCCAAAAGATCCACATGCGATGACCATCTCGTCAGCGTCGGGGGCCGGACAAGTACCCGTCCTCGACAACCTGGCACAGGCTGGTTGCCGTGGCAGGGCCTTGACAAGGGTGAGCCCGCGGCGGCTTCGAGCCGAGAGAAGGACAGGTCGGGGGACCGCCACGGGCGGCGTATGCCGGCCAGGATGTGGCGGACGCCGATAGCGCGCAATATCCGTCGCCAAGAGCCGGCTCCTCCCGATGGCGACAGTGATCTCCTCCCAGCCAAGCCTTGCGACGCCGAGCGCCGCCCCGCTCCACCTCCACCTTGGTGCTGGAAGAGACGTCCGGCGGGAGACCACGTTCTGCCGTGACCGCGCTCCAGGGGCCCTCGTTCCGCTCCAAAAATGTCAGGTGTTTTCCAGGCCGCCGTCGACGGTGAGGACTTGGCCGGTCACCCACTCCACAGCCGGATCGGCGAGTCGGAGGACCCATACGGCAAGTTCCTCCGGCCTACCGCGGCGCCCCAGGGGGATGCGCGCCGCTTCGGCATCCTTGATCTGCTGAACCTCGGCTGGGGAGAGGCCGGAGGCTGACAGTGCGCTGGTATCGACGGGCCCCGGAGCGACCGCGTTCACCCGGATCCCGTCCGCTGCCAGCTCCAGTGCCCAGCTCCGGGTCAGGTGCTCGATCGCCGCTTTCGAGGCGGCGTAGTGGCCGGCCAGCGCGAGAGGACGGTGTCCGAAGGTACTGGCGACGTTGACGATCGACCCTCGTGACTCCTGCAGGTACGGCAGCGCGGCGCTGGCCAGCAGGCTGGGGGCGGTGACATTCGTATCGAGGATCTTTTTGACGCGGTCATACGTCACCTCGCGCAATGGCATCGATACGAAGACCCCGGCGTTGTTGACCAGGACGTCCAGACGACCCCAGCGGCCCACGGCGGCTCGGACGATCGCCTGAGGAGCCTCCTTCTCTGTGACGTCGCAGCAGATCGTCTCAATGGACTCATGGACGGCGGCCAGCTCGGCGAGAGCTTGCTCATTACGACCGGTACCAAGGACGGCCGCGCCCGCGTCTGCGAAAGCCATGGCGACCGAACGGCCGATACCCGAGCCCGCACCGGTCACGATCACGACTCGGCCGGTGAAGTCGACTGCCAGATGATTCGACACGATAGAGCCTTTCACTCGATACTCGAAAATTCTTGGACCGTGGGGTTATTCATCCCGGCCACTCAGGCGTCGAACGCGTTCGCGGCCCGGCGACGCAGAAGTCACAGACGGACCACGACCACTGCCGTGTCGTCTGTGGCCGTGCTGAGGTCGATGAGCGCGTCCGCAAGTTCCTCGGCGTCGCCCTCGCGGTGACGCGTGAGGAGTTCGGCGAGGCGCTGGAAGCCTCGGTCGATGTCCTCGCCCTGGCGTTCGATGAGCCCATCGGTGTAGAGGACGAGTGCTGAACCTTCGGCGTAGCCAGTGGTGGCCAGCGGGCGGGGCGCTGGTTCAAGGCTGGCTCCCAGCGTGGGGTCTGTTGCCTGGTCCAGGAACTGCACTGCGCCGTCCGGGTGAAGTAGCGCTGGGGGCGGGTGGCCGGCGCTGCTGTAAGTGATACGGCGTTCTTGCCAGTTGATGACGGTTTGGACAGCGGTGGAGGACAGGGCACCTTCGATGGAACGCGCGTACATGTCGAGGCCGTCGAGAGCGACCGCCGGATCTTGCACCACACGCATGGCGGCGCTCAAGGCGCTGCGCAGCTGGCCCATGACGCCGGCTGCCGCCAAGCCATGTCCGACGACGTCACCGACCGCGACGGCGTACTCGCCGCATGAAAGCTGTGTCACCTCGTACCAGTCACCGCAGACGTTCAGGGCGTCAAGGGCCGGGCGGTAGCGGACCGCGGCCTTGTGGTGGGCGAGCTGCTGCGGTGCGGGCAGCATGGCGTCCTGAAGGCCGAGGGCCACCTGCCGCTCGCGGGCGTTCGCCTGTCGCAGTCGTTCGTTGACCTGCTGGAGCTCGCGGGACCGTGCATAGAGTTCGAGTTCCATCTGCCGTCGCCGACCGGAGTCAGGGCTGTCGGAGCGGACGAGGTCGGTGATTTCTTCGAGGCGGTGCACGATCAGCGCGATGTGCCCCTCGGAGTCAAGGACGGGGGCGTTGATCGGGCTCCAGTACCGCTCGGTGAACACGCCCGAACGGTCCCATTCCTCCACGTCGTGACGGATCGGCCCTTCGACGTCCTGTGCGCCGGTCTCCAGCACACGACGAAGCGAGGCCTGCAGGTCGTCCTGGCTATCGGGGTCCTGCGGAAAGGCGTCAAAAATGTTCCGGCCGACGAGCTGGTGCCGACTACGGCCTACCAGGTTTTGATATGACATGTTCGCGTCCAGTATGACGAACTGAGGCGTAAGCACGAGCATTGCGCTGGGTGACGCGTCGAAGATTCCCTCGTAGTCGATCGCCCGTTGCTTTACGGCACTTCTCATTTGTCTTGCCAATCGGTTGTGTCTCGACTTCTGGTCTGTGCCGCGCTTGAGGTTGCAAGTGGGCGGTCATGCAAGGCGGCCGCTATCGGCGAGCAGTGTCCCGATGACCCACGGCCAAGCCGTCGATCACGGAGATGCGCGGCTGCGGACTGACAAAGCAACGCACGCTGCACCGGAGATCAGGTTCGGGGACCTCAGGCGTCGATTAGTGACCATTTGAGTCTTATGACCGAGTGTGTGGCAGATTTGTGACATGGCCGTGAGCGAAGCCCGGCCGGCGGCACCGTCCGCTACTGCGTCGGACTCCACCTTGCCGCGATCATCCTCTGCCTGCGCGAGCCCAAAAACGATCTTTGTCAGCCACGGCCTTGCCGCATCGGCCATAGCAGTGCAATCGCCCCAGGCGATGGGAGTCTGGCTCGGCTGTGCTGGCAGCGGCCGAAGCGAGGCTGCCGGACCTGGGGCGCATCTGCCCGCTTCGTCTGCTGCGGCATCTGTGTCACAAAACAGGGACGTAAACGGTCAAAGTGGAAGATCGACGAGCTGTCCACCCGATCAACGTGGAGGCTGCCATGATGGGCATCGTCACTGCTGAGGACGCACTGGTACGGCGAGAATTCCGACCCGACGGCAAACGCAACCTCTTCCCGAGTTGCACTCTTGCTTCACGGCGCGCTGCCTCGACGTACAAGTGGCTGGTCGGCTTCAGAGCCGGTGCGCCCGACCGGCCGGGCAAATGGCATTACTACGTCGTGCATCACGCGGGCGACGCGATGGGGGCCGTGGAGGAAGCGAAGGACAGGGCTCTCCGTGAGAACGTTGACGTCTCCTTCGATTGCATGATCGACGAATTCGGTGCCGGCCGGGTGGAGCTCCAGGCGCTTCTCACTGACAAGATCGGCCGACGTCAACTTGTTCGATGCGCATGATGTGCCCCGATCGGATCACAACTGGACCAGCGAGGTCGCTCGTCTTGTCGAGGCCCGAATCGCAGGCCTCGACATCGCCGAGGCCTGCAATCTTGCACGGACTCAAACACCAGCACAGGCCGTCGCCATCGAACCGCCCGCGTAACGCAATGCCATTGCCCCTATACGCCCGCGAGGAGCAATTTCTTACCCCGGTCCGCAGGCACTCGCCCCCCCCGTCTTGCTCAAGCCTCTTCATGTCCTCCGTGTGAGTGTCACGAACCGCCCCGCCACCGCGGCGAGCATGCCAGCGCCGAGGACGGTGAAGCCTGCGACGAAGAACACCGTTTGCAGGGTTGTGGTTGACACGAGAATCGCGCCGAGCGCGGACCCCAACGCCAGAGAGACCTGCAGATTTGTGACGTTCACCGCTGATGCCGCCTCCTGGTTTTCCGGGGCCGCGTCGAGTAGCCAGACCAAGGTTGCCGGGTTCGCGATTCCCCAGATCAGGCCCCAGAGTGCGAGCAGCAGGCCGGTCAGCCACGGTAGGGTTCCCGCGCTCGCCAGCCCGATGAGCATGGCGGCCACCGCCGTCGTCGATCCGACGAAGCTGCCGATCACCCCGCGCTTGAACAGCGATCCGGCAATGAGAGAGCCGACGATGCCACCGCAGCCGTAGATGACGAACAGCAGGGTGATCACTCCACTGGACAGATGGGTGTGGTCTGTCAGGAACGGAGTGATGTACGTCCACGCGGCGAACTGACCGATGAACAGCACGGCGCCTGCCGCCATCCCGAACTGAACGGCTCGGCGTGACACGGTCTTTAGGAGATCACGCACGTGCGTACTCTTGTCCGGTGGAATGCTCGGCAGGAGGATCGTCTGGGCAACGACGACAAGTAGTGTGGCCGCCGCAGCGGTGGCGAAGGTGAGACGCCAGCCGATCAGATTGCCGAGGATTTGTCCGGCAGGCAGTCCCACTACCGTGCCACCCGAGATACCCGCCGCGATGATGGTGATGGCACGAGTGCCGCCGGCCGGCCCCACCAGCTTGGGTCCGACCGGTGAGACCACGGTCCAGAAGGCTCCGATGGTGGCGCCGAGGAGCATACGGGCGATCAGCACCAGGGCGAAGCTCGGGGCCACCGCGACGACTGCGTTCGATACCAGCACCGTCAGACCTAGCACGAGGATGACCGGGCGCCGGTTGAGGCGGCCGGAGCCAAGGAAGAACAGCGGCGCCGACACGGCGGCACTGAGACCCGGTACGAGCACCATCAGCCCCGCCAGACCGAGCGAGACATGCAGTCCTTCGGCGATCTTCGGCAGCAGCCCCACAGGCAGCGTCTCCGTCATGACGACGACGAACGCACCGAGTGCAACGGCACCCACGGACGCCCAGCCACGCCTGCTGCCCGGCTCCGTGACAGGGGTTCGGCTGGAAGTTCGTGCGGCCGCGGGTTGGGTCGGGACCGCTGCGGCACACGACGACGCAGTGACGACGCGCATCTGCGGTGCACGGTGTGTGGCCGCGCTGGGTTTGATTCCGGTCATGCGTTCTCCCGCGGCTCTTGCCCTGGAGCCACCTGCGCAGGTCAGCGCGGTCGTAGGCCTTGTCCGTACGTAGGCACCAGGGTTTGGAGTACCGGCCGCGGCGAGGGTCGTGTCTCGTTCGGTGAATGTCCACGATCGGCTTCACCCCGGCTGTCCTGAGTTCCTCCAGCAGACTCACAGCGATCTGCCGTTCCAAGCCGGTCGGCCACCTCTCGGGCTTGCCGGCTCGGGCGGAACGTGGGGTTACTGGAAACGGCCGTCGAAGCTGGTGCCGCTCCTGGGATCGGTGAACCGAAGGCCGACGACCGCTCCGTCTTCCACCACCCATCGCAGATCGTAGGAGGCTTGGTAGGAGGGCGGCCAGAAGGAGCAGAAGCGGCCACCCTCGTCGACGGACCAGGTGCCCTCCGTCTGGCGTCCTGTCTCGAAATAGGAGGTGCTTCCGTCGGGTCGGAAGGTCTGGGTCGTGCCATCGCCGTAGGCCAGGGGGCCCGCAGTGACAGCGGTGGGGATCTGGTCGGGCGGCACGATCGCGCCGTTTTCCGGGTGCAGGATGTCGATGTCCCTGGTCACTGTGTGGTCCTTACTGCTGTGTACGGTACGGGCGGGGCCTTGCTGGGCCTCGTGCCGCAGACGGGGCTCTCTGCCGTTCGGGCTCGGGGGCCCCGCCCTGATTGCCGTCATCGGCTCTCGGTCGCGGCCTCTCCCGTCGCCGCGAAGTCGCTCAGGTAGTGGCCGTAGCCCTCCTGCTCCAGAACAGAAGCGCAGGAAGGCGGAGTTGGGGGAGTACCGCAGTCCTCCGCCGGCGTGGGGCCCGTCGGGAAACGGCTCTTGCTGCACTCCGGCATGCCTACCTCTCGGAGGGTGCTGGAGTTTCTTGTGCTCTATTTGCGTCGAGCATCACCCGAACTCTTACCGTGTTGCTGTGGTGGACGGACTGCGGGTGAAGGCCCAGTGCGACGTTACGCTGGGTGTCGACCGCCTATCGGTCCGTGACATCTGGGCAACGGCTGCCTGCCCGGTTGCGTCAGTACCGGCCGGGAGGACTCCGCCAGTCAGCGACTTGTGCTCCTGAGGCAACCATTTCGCAGGCAAAAGGTGCCGGGGTACTGCCCGCCGACGTCGCCGAGCGGATGCGTCGGCCGATACGCGGCACGAACCGGCCGCCGGTCTGAGGGATGGTCTCCGGCTACTCGTGCTGATTGCCGCGCCGGTGCTGCCCACGCGGCGGACCAGCGTCCATGATCCCGGCCCTCGGTCCGGGAACGGCTGGCAATCGCCGGCGCAGAGTACAACAATTGCACCTACTGCCTGTCCGCCCACACCTGCATAGGGGCGCGCGTCGCCAAGGCCGGTGCGGGGGAGTTGCCTGCCGCGCGGAGCCCGCTGGCCCACACCGCCACATCGCCGGCCCGGGCCCGCGCATTGCCCGAGCCGACATCGGCGAGTCACACTTCAAGGTTCCCAGGGCCGTGGGCGTCAGCGCCCCCGGGTTCGCAGGCGATCTGGTGTTGGACACCGAACGACCTACGGCCATGTCCTCGCCAACTGCGTGACACTGTCCGGTCGCTCGTCACCCCGCACACCGACGCCTGTCGGGCGGCCCGACCGGCGCAACCGACCGGGCGCGTCACCACTCCCTCGACTGCCGTCGGGCACCCCCAGGAAAAGCGAGGAAGAACATGAGCGAATCGCGCGACCCCCGGGTAGACGCGCGTTACGACGTGATCGTGCTGGGCGCGGGCCCGGCCGGTGCGAACGTCACCGACCGCGCCCGTGCCGCCGGTCTCTCCGTAGCGATGGTGGAACGGGAACTGGTCGGCGGTGACTGCGCGTACTGGGCGTGCGTGCCCAGCAAGGCGCTGCTGCGTCCTGTCCTTGCGATCGCCGACGCCCGGCGCGTGGACGGTGCCCGGCAGGCCGTCACCGGTCGGGTCGACGCCGATGGCGTCTTCGCCCGTCGCAACCGTGCTGTCCGCGACTGGGACGACACCAGACAGGCTCTGTTTCTCAAGTCCGTCGGAGCTGACCTCTTCCGTGGCCACGGCCGTCTCGACGGGCCTCGACGAGTCAGCGTCACCCGTGACGACGGCACCCGGCAGACCCTCACGGCCCGGCACGCGGTGGCCATCGCCACCGGCAGCCGGCCTGCGCTGCCCGACATCCTGGGTATCGCCGAGGCCCGTCCCTGGACGAGCCGGCAGGGCACCGAATCCAGCAGCGTGCCCACCAGCCTCGCCGTCATCGGCGGCGGCGGAGTCGGCATCGAGATGGCGACTCTCTGGCAGGGCCTCGGCTCCCAGGTCACGCTGCTCGTCCGGCGCCGCTTGATCCCCCGCATGGAACCCTTCGCCGGCGAACTGGTCGCTCAGGGATTGAGAGAGGCGGGCGTGGATGTCCGGACCGATGTCCAGGTGACAGCCCTGCGCCGTCCGGACCCGGAGGGGCCGGTCACCCTTACGCTCGACGACGGCGGAGAGCTGGAAGCGGAGGAGGTGTTGTGCGCCACCGGCCGCGCGCCCGCCACCGACGACATCGGCCTGGACACGGTCGGCCTCACCCCCGGGTCCTGGCTCGATGTGGACACGACCTGTCTGGTGCAGGGGGTCGACGGCGACTGGCTGTACGCCCTGGGTGACATCAACCATCGTGCCCTGCTCACTCATCAGGGTAAGTACCAAGCCCGAACCGCCGGTGACGCGATCGGTTCCCGCGCCGCGGGTCGCCCGCTGGACGACGCGCCCTGGGGCGACCACGCCACCACCGCCGACGAGCACGCCGTACCCCAGGTGTTCTTCAGCGACCCCGAGGCGGCCGCGGTGGGCCTGAGCGCCGAGCAGGCGGAACGCTCCGGCTATCGCATCAGGACTGTTGATCTCGACTTCGACGTCGCCCAGGGCGCCAAGCTCTACGCCGACGGTTACCAGGGTCACGCCAGGCTGGTCGTCGACCTCGACCGGGAAATCCTCATCGGAGCGACCTTTGTCGGCCCCGGTGTCAGCGAACTCTTGCACTCGGCGACCATTGCGGTCGCCGGCGAGGTCCCGCTCAAACGACTGAGGCACGCGGTCGCTTCCTTTCCGACCATCAGTGAGATCTGGCTCTTCCTCCTCGCCGCATACCAGCGCGATCAGGAGAGGGAGGGTCAACGTGGTCGCTGACCGCGTACGGGCGGGTGGTACCCGTCAGTGAGGAGGGCCTCGTCGTTTCCCACGGTGCCGACCTGCTCGCAGCCGCCCGCCGATACGGACTGTGCGTATCCGATTACTTCTTGCTGGTCTGCTGCGGCGAGAGCGGCCAAGCCCCCGCAGGGAGATCGTGCTCAATGGGGGGCGTCCCAGGCGCCGTCCGATCCCGGGATCGCATCGCGAGGAATGCCGCGACGATGAGCCGGCCGCATCCCGCGGTTCAAACGTCACGGCGCTCGATCTGTCCCCCGACGAGTCGCTCGGCCACCGTGGTGGGCCTGCCGCCGTCGTCTCCCGCTGAAGTCGCCACGGTGACGCCGCGCTCCCGGCAGGTTTCTCACTGACGTCGCTCGACGTCGCGGCCGAAGGATCCCTTTGCTGAGATCATGGAAGAAAGCGCCCGAATTTGGTTGAAGAAGCGATTTCGCTATCTGTCAGGAAGTGACCGATGGACGCCTCGGACCAGCTTCTCCGAAGGGCTACCCCCTCGGCTCTCGTGACCCTGGACGGTGCCGTCCGCAGCCTCAACGCGGCCATGGCAAAGGTCCTGGACAGGCCGGCGGAGCAGTGCGTGGGTCGCAACATGGCTGATCTGTTGCCCGCGACCCAGCTGACTGCGGTCGAAAGCCTCGTGGCCCACGCCGCCACGACGATGACGGTCGTGATGCGGGTGCTGGAGTTCCCCGGGCCGGGTGCGGCACCGTTGGTCTGCCTGGTCGAGGCGCGACTGACGAGGGATCCTGCGGACGGCGTGCAACTCCTGTGGCTGCACTCGTTGAACGCGGGGAACGACCTGGGCGGACTCGTGATCCCGTTCCGGTTGGCGGCCAAGGCCGCCAACCTCGGTGTGTGCAGGTACTCACCTCAGGAGCAGCAGCTGGAGTGGCTGGGCGGTGCACCGGCCCTGGCAATGCTGTTCCCGGAGGCCTCCGTACCGTTGTCCAGCGTGGTCCGGCGAGTCCACCCTGATGACCGGGGGGCTCTGCGGCGGCTCGTGCGGTCGACCGTCACCCAGTCTCCCTGGATCAGGTTGAGGTTCTTCACCGAGCGTGATGGTTGGCACCTTCTGTCTTGCCAGGCCCGTCGAGTCCAGCTGGGGTATGGCGGCCCGCTGCGGGTCTTCGGTTTGATCCGCGACGACACCAAGCGCGAAGCGCGCCGACGCAAAGCTCTCGTCGCGCTGAGTGCCGCGCGGCAGCGAGCCGCCGAGATAGCGGCGTTTTCCTCCGCCTTGATCACTGCGGCGACAGAGCAAGAGGTGCAGCAGGTCCTCCTGACACGCCTCGCCGCGACCTTCGGTGGCACCGGCGCCGCCTTGGCACTCGTTGCCGAAGGCCGCCTGTGCGTCTCCTCCGATGCCGGGATCCCGAGGCTGGTGGCCGCTGTACACGGCGTGTCGCTGGACGATCCGAGCCCGCTGCCCCATGCGATACGAACGGGCAAGCCGCAGTTCATGCGCAACCAGGAGGAGTACGTACGCCGCTGGCCGGAGGGCGCCATGGTCCCGTACTTCGACCAGCTCGAATCCGGCTGCGCTGTCTCGATCACCTCCCTCAGCCCGGTCGGCGGTGAGCCCCTCGGGGGCTGGGCGGTGACCTACGACGGCGAGCATGACTCGTCCCCGGACGAGCGGGCCCTCATGAGCACTCTGGCCGACCTCGCGGGCCAGGCGCTGCGACGCGTCAGGTCTCGCGAAGTGCGGGTGGAGTTGGCCGTGGCGCTCCAGGAGACCATGCTTCCCAGGCTGCCGAAGCGTCTCCCGGGCCTGGAAGTCACCGCCCGTTACCGTCCCAGCCGGGACGGGCTGGACATAGGTGGAGACTGGTACGACGCCTTCGTCGTGCCCGACGGCGCGGTCGCCTTCGAGATCGGCGACGCCCAGGGACACGATGTGAACGCCGCCGCAGCCATGGGTCAGGTGCGTGCCTCCATGCGTGCCATCGCCGCCTGCGAACCGGACCCGGCAACCGTGCTGACGCGCACGAACGACCTGCTCGTCACGATGGACGCGGCGCGATTCGCCAGCTGCACGATGTTGTACATCGACCCCTCCGACGGACGGGTCACGGGCTGCAGCGCGGGCCATGTGCCGTTGCTGTACGTGGGCGACGACGGCAGGCACAGCGTCCGTGAACTGCCAGGCGGCCCGGTGCTCGGAGTCCTACCCGACGCCGTGTACAACAAGGGAACCTTTACCCTGGACAAGAATGCCGCGCTGATCATGGTTACCGACGGTGTGGTCGAAGGCCCGAGCCTGACGCTGGAAGCCGGGCTGGAGCGAGTCGCGACGCTCGCGGCGCAATCCGCCCACGACGGGTTGAACGCCGATGAGATCGCTGATCGAATCCTCGACACCATGGTCGCGGTGGACCACATCGACGACGCGGCTGTGATGATCATCCGGCGCGCGTGACGGCTCTGCGACTCCCGCTCGACCGCCTGCGCATGCTTGTCGCGGTACTTCGACGGCGCAACCAGGCCAGCCGACGGAATCCGCTGACCTGCGAAGACGCGGCCTCCGAGGAGTGAGTGTCCCGTGACGGAGCGCGGAGTTTCCCGGTGCATCGCGGTATGCCGGTGTCGTCGGTACCAGGGACAGGGTCCCGTTATGGCCGCTGCACAGGACAGCGCCGGTTCCGGCTGCTTGCGGTCAAGCGCAGCACAGATATCCGTCCCGCAGGATCGGCTGTCCCCTATGATCAAGGCATGTGCTGCTGTGCTCCCATGACCACAACCGCCGCTTAGCGGCGGTACCGCGGTTGCTGTAACCGCGGCCATTGCCTGCCCCCTCCGCGCGGGGCAGTGCTGGGGCGTACCGCCGGATCAGTGTCCTGCCGGCAGTCACTCGTGTTCCTGTGATGCCGGGTCGTCCTGCCTGATCAGGGAAGTCATGTCTCAGTCACAGCGTTTCGATCCACAGCACCCGTGTGCCACCACCCTGCTCCTGATGGTCGGTCTCCCCGGGGCCGGGAAAACCACCCGTGCCAAGGAGCTCGCCGCGACCCATCGGGCGCTGCGGCTGACCCCGGATCACTGGATGATCCCGCTGTTCGGCGATTCGATGGCCGACGGCAAGCGCTGGGTTCTCGAAGGGCGGCTCATCTCGGTCGCCCTGCAGGCGCTGCGGCTGGGGACCAGCGTCGTACTCGACTTCGGGCTCTGGAGTCGCGATGAACGGTCGGCACTGCGCTGGCTGGCCCGGTCGGTCGGGGCGTCATGCCAGGTGGTCTACCTGCCCGTGGACAAGGACGTCCAGCTCGCGCGCATCGCGCACCGCCAGGAAACAACACCGCATCAGACGTTCCCGATGAGCGAGGCCGACCTGGATACCTGGCGGGAGCAGTTCCAGGTGCCTGACGCCGCAGAACTCGACGGCCGCGAGATTCCCACGCCACCGGCGGGCTGGCCGAGCTGGCGGGAGTGGACGATGGACACATGGCCCTCGTGCACCGACAGCTGACCCGGACCGGTCACCAACCGTCGGTGAGAATGGTCAGCCTCCACTGCGAGAGGAGACGAGCGCGCGGCGGTCGCACAGCCCGCTGACCTTTTCCGCCCATTCCGTCACCTCGGGAGCTTCATTTCGTCGGTAGCCCAACCATGCCCACCGATGGCGGCGGCCATCCTCAACCTCCAACGAGTCCCTGGAGGCCGAACGCGGGGAAGACCTTGGTCGCCACCGTGGCATGTGTCGGCACGTCCAGGGCGACGACACCAGCCGGCGAGCCGCCACACGGGCGTGTGACAGCGTGGTCGTGCAGGCCGTAGGACAGCAGCCGACAGGTCACCCTGCACCGCGACCAGATCTGGACGTGCAGATCCGGCGCCGGCGAGGGCGGCGGGTACGGGTACTACTCGAAAAGACGGCGGTTCGAGCGGCTCCAGGTGAGCCGGCGGTCAAGTTCCTCCAGCAGACCTTCGCGGATCCAGGTGGCCTGAGGCTCGTGCCCTTGGGAGGCCAGCCGGTGTACGAGATGGATGTCCTCCTGTTGCCTGTCGATCACTGCATCCACGACCCCAGCGGTGGTGGTGAGGCCGTAGGCCGCGCAGAAGCGCTCCAGACGCCGGTGGCGGTCGGGCGGCTCTGGGTAGCGCAACCAGCGCAGGCACTCGGCGTCATCGCGAAATGGGGCGACGTACTGCAGCGCGTAGGCCACATCGTGCATCCGCGGCGCCGGCCGGGCGAAGTCCCAGTCGATGATCCCCACGGGGCGATTGCCTTGCCACACGACGTTCCACGGGCCGAAGTCGCCGTGGCAGATCACCTCGCCCTCGCCGGGCGCGAGTGAGCTGTCGGACCAGGCTGCCTCGGCCGGGGGCGAGAATCCTGCGGTCGCGTCGTGGTAGTCGCGCAGCAGCTGGGCGAAGGCGGACAGGCCCTGGTCTTCCACCACCTTGGCCCAACCCTGCGGTCCGGACTCGCCGTGGATGAAGGTGAGCACCTCCCTGCCCTGCTCATCGAAGCCCAGGGGCCGGGGAGCGTAGGGGAAGCCCACCGATTCCAGATGCCTGAGCAAGGCGTGGACCGTCGGTGTCCAAGACTGGGCGGGGCGGCGAACGGTGTCTCCGACCCGTACCACCTTCCGGTGAGGCTGGTCCTGCAACACGTCCTCGTTCGCCATGCGCGGGACGCTACCGCGCGGCTGACGACCAGCGCTTGATACGTATCAACCGCCTTCACCAAAACCCGCAGCCTTTCAGCGTCGGGCAAACGGTCTGAGCCGATGGGTGTAGCTATCGGCTGTTGCGGCTGCATCCTTTGCGATGCGGGCAGGTATAGGTCGGAGGTGCTCACATGCCCAGCGGTGAGGCGCTCGCCCTCGTCGATGAGGCGGGCCGGGTGATCGAGTGGGAACGTGCGGCTGAGGAGCTGTTTGGGCGCTCTGCAGCGGACACCGTCGGACGGTCCGTGGCTGCTCTCATGCACGACGTCTCCACGGACGGGGCAGGGCGGCACGGAGGCGTAGCGGAAGCGGCCACGGTCGTGGTCAAGCCCGTCGTGCGGGGTAGTGCTGTGGTCTGGCGAGTCCTCGCAGCCGGGTGTTCGTCGGCAACCCGGGATACCGCGATCTTGAGGGCTGTGTTCGATCATCTGCCTGTGCCGCTGTACATCCTCGACGAGCAGTTGCGCATCGTCCGGACGAGCGCGGTCGTCGAAGCGGCAGGCGACGGGTCCACCGAAAGCTCGCTGGGTGGCTTTTTCCCCGAGGTCTGGGCGTTCATGGGTGTAGAGGAGGAAGCCGCCGTGGCGCGCAGGGTCCTCGACAGTGGGCACGCCGCGGTGAACCGGCTCGTCCGCAGGAGGCACCCGTCGGGCCGGTCCGACTACGGCGTCTACGCCGTTTCGTACTTCCGTCTGGAAGACTCGTCCGGAGGCGTGCAGGGGCTCGTGGCCTGCACGCTTGACGTGACTGAGCGAGAAAGAGCCAGGGAACACCGAGCCCTACTGGAGCGGATCCGCGCGAACGTAGGACACCGTCTGAGCGTCACGGACGTCAGCTGGGAGCTGGTCGCGGCCGTGGTGCCCGCATTCGCCGGGACCGCAGCTGTCGAGGTGGTCGAAGAGGTGGTTCGCGGACAGGACCCTCCGCGAACGCCGGTCAAGAAGGCCGTTTCTCTGCGCCAAGCTGCCATCCTGGGCCGGATCTCGGCACGTAGAACACTTCGCTCCCTCACTGCCGGCACTCCCACCGCCCGCATCCTGTGCGCCCCGCAAGCCCGCCTGGTGTCGGTCGAGGAAGCGTGTGCGTGGGCGGAGCCGGAGCAGGCGGACGAGATCCGGCGATCTGGTGCTCATTCGCTGATCGTGGCCCCATTGACGGTTCGAGGACAGCTGCTCGGGATGGTCACCTTCTTCCGTCACGAGGGGGAAGCACCCTTCGACGAAGGCGACCTTGACGCGGCGTCCGCGATCGGCGCACATGCCTCACTGTGCATCGACAACGCCCGTCGGTACATGCGCGAGTGGATCATCGCCTCCACCATCCAGAGCAGGATCCTCCCACCACAGCCCGATACCCAGGCCACCCTCGAGGTCCGCCATCTGCACATCCCCGGCGAAGAAGGTGGCGGTGCCTGGTCCGATGCCATCGCACTCCCCAGCGCGCGCACCGCACTGATCGTCGGAGACGTGGCGGGCAAGGGCATCCCTGCGGCCATCACCATGGGACTCTTGCGAACAGCCGTCCACACCCTTGCCGCTCTGGACCTGCAGCCCGACGAACTGCTCGCCCGGTTGAGCGATACAACGGCGCGTCTCGTCGCCGCGCGCGCCGCATTGCCGCCTGTGGATCCGCTGCATAGCGAACCCCTCACCGCCGGCTGTGCCATTGCGATCTACGACCCCGTGGACCGCACCTGCACCACCGCATGCGCTGGACTTCCTGAATCCTTCGCGATCTTTCCCGACGGCACCTCAACCGGTCTCGTGGCGCAGTCCGGACCTCAGCTTGCAGCACGTGACACGGCACCCTTTCCCGCTGCGACCTTCGCACTGCCTGTGGGAAGCACCATCGTGATGAGTACGACCACCGAGGTGCCGACGGCGGCCGGCCCTCTGCGCCCGCTGCTGGAATCGGCTGGTTCGGGACCGCTCGTGGCTTTGTCGGACACCCTCGCTCACCAACTCGCAGATGGCCCACTTCCCGTCGAGACCGCGATGCTGTTTGCCCGCACCAAGGCACTGCCCGCGGACCGGGTCCTCACTCTTGCTCTGCCGGAGGGCCCTGAGGCGGCGCCGATCGCTCGAGCGGCGGCTCGGCGGCAGCTGGAAGCATGGGGCCTTGACGCGGAAATCGTCTACACCAGCGAACTCATCGTCAGCGAATGCGTCGGCAACGCCGTCCGCTACGGAAGTCCCCCGCTGCGGCTCCGCTTGATCCTTGACCAGAGCCTCACCTTCGAGGTCAGCGACGGTGCCCCAACTTCTCCGCATGTCAGGCATGCTCGTACCAGCGATGAGACGGGGCGGGGGCTCTTCATCATCGCGAGTCTCGCCGACCGATGGGGCACCCGTTACCACGCTGACGGGAAGTCTGTCTGGGCAGAGGTGTCGGTCAGCGGTTTGAGCGGGGCGCAGTCGTGGGCGGGCGTGTGCTGAGCACAATCGGCGCCACCAACGGCGCCCAACTCTGACGCCGGTCGTCACCGAAAACGTGGTGCCCACATGACCCGAAAAAATCAGGATGTGGGTTGTCAGGCGGCCGAGGCCAGCCGCTGGCGGGCTTCATCGAGAGAGGCGCTGGCCGCGGTGTGGCCGGCACGGTGGGCCTCCAGCCGGGGGAGCAGGCTGGTGAGGAATAGTCAAGACTTGCGGATTCGGCGTGGTTCAGTGGTAGCGCGGGAGTCCGCCGAGGTCCGGGAGCTCGTCCTCGAAGTCGCAGGCGGCAACGGCGTCGAGGCCGCGGTTCCAGATTGCTTTGAGCACGCGTGACACTGCTTCGACGAGGACGGGGTCGGAGCCGTCGGTTTCCGCCTCGATCGTGAAAGGCCACCCGATGAAGTCTTCGGCCAGCCCGTCGTCCGGGTTGAGTCGGATCTCGAAGACCATCCGACCTGATCGGATGGTGTAGTGATCGTCGGCGCAGGCCCCGAGAGTCGCCGCGACGAGCGCCGTCACGGACTCGCGATGGCCGCCTCGCACATAAATCTGGCAGTCTCCGTAGTCCTTTCCCGTGTTCACGCGGCCTGCTCCTGTCGCTCGACCAGGATGCCGTTCTCGAACCAGGCGCCTGCGCGGACCAGGGGGACGAGGTGGGCTCCGGTGATTGCCCGCCAGCGTGTCTGGGCAGACTCGACGAGTTTGAACACCATCACGAGGGCTGCGGCCGGGCTGCCGGCGCCGCGGGTGACCTTGGTGCGGAGCTTGACGGTGGAGAAGGCTGACTCGATGGGGTTCGTGGTCCGCAGGTGAATCCAGTGCTCGGCCGGGAAGTTGTAGAAAGCAAGCAGCTCATCCCGGTCCTGGAATGCGGCGTGGTCGTCCTGCCACTGCTTCGTCATCCGGGTCACGGTCGCCGCGGACAGGCCCGCCGCTCCGCCGAGGAACTGCTCGAGTGCCGGGACGCAATCGCCGGTGGACAGGCCGTGCAGATACAGCAGCGGCAGCACCTCGGAGATCTTCGGCGACTTACGGCACCAGGGCGGCAGGATCCTGGAGGAGAACCGCTTGCGCTCCCCGGTGGCCTCGTCCACCCGCCGGTCGTTCACCCGCGGCGCCTTCACCTCCACCGGCCCGGCCGCGGTGACCACGGTCCGCACCTGGTGGTATCCGTTGCGCACCACCAGGCGGCGGCCGACGCCGTCGGTCTCGGCCGCCGCCTCGGCTATGTATTGGTTGACTTCGGCTTCCAGCGCGGCGGCGAGCATCCGGCGACAGCCTTCGCGCACGATCTCGTCGATCAGGGTGCCGGACTGGGTGGAGCCGTCGTCGGTGACTACGCTGAGCATGGGCGTGCCCTCCCGACCCGCGCTGCGAACGCGGGCCTACTCGGTGACCGTCAAAGGATCATTCGGGAAGGTACGCCCTCCGCGTCCCCTCCCGGGACTGATCCACGGGTCTCGAGCATTGCTCCAGGCTGGTGACCAGCCCTCGGCACCGGGCCGCGCCGGTGCTCAAGGCAGTGTCGAGGGCATGGTGGGCGTGGGAGACGGCGGCGTCGAGATCGTGGTCGGGCACCGTTGTTCCAGCCACGCCACGCAGACCCTTCTGGCTGCGGATGCGAGCACACTTCGTCCGTTGTGCGGCAAGGACGTCGGGGTGTCGGGCGTCCTGGTTGGGCTATCGCAGGTAGGCGTGCAAGGCCCGGGTCTGGACGGTGTGGTTGCGGTGGCGGGAGTTGGCGACGGTGAACTGCCGCAGCGGCCCGAAGGGAGCCTCTATGGGGTTGGCCCGGGACGCGTAGCCCGCGGCATCCCTTCAGGCTCTCCCCATGCTTGCACCTCTGCGTAGGAGAGGGTCACGAGATCCGCCGGCCGGCCGTCGCGAATGGCCGTCGCGGTGGCCACAGCCGCCGCCAGGGCCCTGCGGTAGAGCATCGAGCCGAGGCTGATCCTGCGCACACCCAGTGCGGCCAGGTCGGTGAGGGCGGGTCCGGTCGGTGTGTACAGAATATTCAGCGGGACGACGAGGGTTGCCGTCAGCGCGGCGATCTCGTCCTGGTCCGACAGCCCTGGCACAAACACCCCGTCCGCACCGGCCTGTTCGTAGACCGCGAGGCGCGCCGCCGTCTCCTCCTCCTGGCGTCCGAGCCAGTAGGTGTCGGTGCGGGCGTTCACGAACAGCTCCGGCACGGCGGCCTTGACGGCAGCGATCTTCGCGGCGTGCAACTCCACGGGGGCGAGGGTGCCGTCGGGGCGGCCGTCCTCGAGGTTGATCCCTCCGGCTCCTGCGGAGGAGAGCCTCCGGGCCAGCTCAGCCACTTCCTCCGGATCGTCGCTGAAGCCCCCTCCAGCATCGACGGTGTACAGGAAGGAGCCGCGTCCGAGTCGGCGGGCCAGAGCCAAGGTCGCTTCGGCGGTCGCGGCCGCCCCGTCCGTCAGGCCGACGGCCGCAGCCACGCCCAGGCTTGTGGTGCCGATCGCCGCGAAGCCCTGTGCCGCCAGAGCGGCCGCAGAGGCGTAGTCCCAGGCGTTGGGAAGCAGCAGCGGGGTGGCCTGGTGATGCAGGCGGGCGAAGTCGGTCAGCGGGCGTCGGCGCAGGCCGTCGGCCAGAGCAAGGGCATGGGCCCGGCCGGGACAGACCCGCGGTGGTGCGCCGAAGGTGAGCGATACGGGGTGCACGCGATGGGCGGCCGCAAGATCCAGGAGAACCACATCGCCCTCGGCGATCTCCCGACCGGCGACCCGGGTGGTACGCGTGGCGACCCGGCGCATCGCCGATACCGGCGGAGCCTCCAGGAGCACCCGGGCCAGCGGTACGTCGCTGTCGGCCGCGGCCTCCACCAGGGCAGCCGTGGCCGAGCAGGCCTGCACCAGCAGCCCGATGCGGTTGGCAGCGGCCTCCAAGCCGTCTTCAGTCGCGTTCCTTGGCGCCAACTGCGCCATGAGATGGGCCACCGCCTCGTCAGCGGCTGCGTCCGTACCCCCGAAGTAGGCCCCGGCAACGACGGTCACCGCCTCTGCGACCATCCTGGGCTCCGACATCCCCAGGGCCTCGGCGAGAATATGCACCACCCGCACGCGGACCTCCCCTTCCGGCCCCGCCGCCACCGCCCGCCGTAGTGAGGCGGGCTCCAGCCGGGACAGTTCGTCCTCCACCAGAGCGCGCCGCCGCCGGTGCTGCTCACCAGAGCTAAATCGGGCCACGGTGGCACGCAGCCATGCGACACTCGCCCCTGCAGGACCGTCGTCGGCAGCAGGCAGTTCCGGGACCAGTGCCGGGTCGGCAAGCGCCGCTCGCACGTCCTCATAGCGGTCGAACTCATGCATCGTCGACGTCATGGCCCTGACGCTAGTGCCGGGACAGTTCGCTGCTCCCCGAACCATCCCTGCGGCATCATGACCTTGTTCCCCCACTCGCCAAGACCGCCGCCCTGTTTGCCGACCGCGCCCGGGCCGCCTTCTGCCAGGCGCTGCTCGACGGACGCGCCTGGACCCCGCGGTCGGGCGCTGAAGGGTCTGTGCGGTTCCGCCGAGTCGAACCCCAGCCGGGCGGCCCAGTCCCGGTCATCGATCGTGACGGGCAGCCGAGCGCACAGCCGGTCGAACAGCGTACGGGGACGCCGGTCACCAGCCGTTGATGGCGCGTCCTGCTGGTCAGCGTAGGCCCTTGCGAACACACCCACGACCAGGTCGACCTATTCCTCCAGACACCCCCGGACCGTGTCCCACTCCCTGACGAGCACCACCCGGTCCTCGCCATCCGCCAGGTCGAGCAGCGCCTCCCAGAGCATCCGCGCACCGCGGCGTTACCCCAGGATGCTGTCTTTGATCGGCTGCCCGGCGACGGCGCGGGTACGCAGCACCTCGTGCAGTTCGGAACGCAGATAATCGTCCGGCGAGAGCCCGTTGACCAGCCAGCGCAGTACAAGTTCGACATTCCAGCGCACTACGGCCGTCCGGTCCCCGCGCCACTCGAAATCGGTGTAGGCCGGCAGCCGGCCGAGTCCGAACGTCATCCGGCGCACCACAACTCCGACATCGATGCGCTCCAGAACGGACAGCAATGCATCGCCCGCCATAACCGCCGGATGGGGGAGTCGCATGCACACGAGCAATTCTGCCAAGTCCGCGGGAACCACCACCTGGAAGACGGTTGCCGAGCGCACCTCCGGCTCCAGCAGCACCGTGTCAGCCTCGGTGACGCCGGCCGGCCGGGGGTGCTTCCGGCTGGTCTACGCGGGGAAGCCGGCACCGACACAGCCGCGCCCCGCCACATCGGCAAGCCCCTTCGTACAGGTGAAACGCGGCGGTCACGGCCAAGGCTTCGACCACCTCGATCCGGCTCGGAGGAACTGTGAAGGTCACCGGCAAGGCCGTACCGGCCGAGGCGGGAGCCCTGGTCTCCATCCAGCGATGGAACGGCACCAGATGGGCGACCCTCAGCTTCGCTCGACAGAGCTCCACGGTACCGTCGCACTCTCGGTGAAGACCGCAGCCCGCGGCTCCTACAGCTACCGCCTGCACAAGAACGCCACCACGCGGCCGGCGCGGCGGCGTCGCAGACCCTGCGCCCCACTCTGAGCTGACCGGCGGAAGGCTGAGAGCCGGACGGAGTGAGTCCGCAGTCCGGCCCTCAGCGCCCTCAGCGCACGGTCACGTCCGTTGGGGTGGTGTATCGACGGCCACTCGGTGATCTCTTCTTTGAGGCTATGCGGTGAGTTCGGTGGGCAGGGCGGTGTCGCCGG
>NZ_JBEXYN010000061.1:0-41519 GCF_040630935.1 Streptomyces sp. NPDC005722 | reverse complement strand
AGACGACACGACATGCCATCCCTCCCGCCGGAGCACCGATCCCATGCCTGACCAGCGGAAACGCAGCTACCACCTTCGGAAAGACAACACCTCCTAATGCTGCTAAATTCCTGTGCTCTGGCCTGGGAAAGCTGCAGGTCACTCAGTCTGCTCCCCGCACCCGCGGGGATGGTCCGCCGGGCCGCCCGGGTTCGCGTGCTGAGCGGCGAGGACAACGACGTCGAGCTTCAGGCCGGGAAGAGGCCGCTGTTCCGCAGCGAGTGCACCTACTACTGCCCCGACGAGGCCACGGCCCGCCGATGCATCGAGGCGCTGGCCGAGTCCGACAAGCGGCTGCGGGAGCGGCCGGAGGAGCTGATGCTCTGGGACTGGCAGTCCACGTACTTGGAGGCCGAGCAGAACAACCCCAATGGCGGCGGCACGTGATCCACGGCGTGGCCTGGTACGACGCTGAGTTCTTCGCCGACCGCAAGGAGGAGTGGTTCGGCGCGATGCACCAGCGGATCTACCAGGGCCTCGGCATCCCGCTGGAGAACATCGAGGTCACCCACTGGAGCCGCGTCGCCTGAGCGGCTGATGGGCTGACGCAGGGGTGAGCGGCCGGGTCCGCCGTGGCCTCCCTTGGGGGGAGGAGGTGCGGGCCCGGCCTTCGGCGTTACGGAGGGAGGATCGGTTGAGGGGGCGTCAGTCGCGCGACAGAGCGGGCTCGGGCTGCGGCACGCGCGGGCCCTCGTCGCACGTCCACCACCAGGCGGCCGCCGTGCCGACGCCGGCGACGGCCACCGTGCCCAGTCCGCCGACCAGGAACCCGGCCGTGGGCGAGCCCGCCGCGACCGCGGGGACCACGAGCATCGACGCCGTTCCGGCGGTGCGGATCACCGTGAGGTCCAGCGACATCAGGCGGCGACGCGGGCCGGCCGGGAAGCCGGCAAGGTGCGTCTGCAACGTGAAGCCGCAGAACGGGGCGATGAAGCCCGAGGCGGCGGCGAGCGCCAGGAGGACCGGCAGGTTCCCGGCGAGGCCATTGAGGGCCAGCAGCAGGCCGGAGGCCGCCCACACCGCGCAGTACGCAGCGGGCAGCCGGGACGGGAGGCGGACGTGTCCGGCGACGAGGTCCCGGCCAGGGCGCCCGCGCCGGTCGTCGCCAGGATCAGCCCGTACGTTCCGGCCCCGGCGTGGAAGCGGGCGGCGAGTAGGGCGGGCAGGGCGAATGAGACCGCCTGGGCGAAGATGCCGGCGCCGTGCACGCCGATCGCGGCGCCGGTCGCCGGGTGGGAACGCAGCAGCACACGGGCCCCGAGCCTCTCGGGCGCGGTCGGACGCTTCCCGGCCGGGGCGCTCTTGCGGGCGCTGCGGCCGAGGCGGGCGAGCACCGCGGCGGAGACCGCGAACGTGGCCGCGTCGAGCCAGAACAGCGCGGGCTGCGGCATCACCGCGAGGAGGACACCGGCTGCGCCCGGTCCGGTGATGCGGGCGAGGCGGCCGGTGAGGTCCATCAGCCCGTACACGGCCTGCACTTCGCCGGGCTTCACCAGATCGGGCACCAGGGCGCCAAGGTTGGGGTCGAAGACGGCCCCGGCGGCGCCGACGGCGGCGGCCAGGACGAGCATGCCCGGCGTCCCGAACGTGCCCCAGGCGACGGGCAGTAGGGCGACGAGCACGATCCGGGAGGCGTCGACCGCAGCCAGCGCTCGTAGGGAGGCGAAGCGGTCCATCACGCGGCGGCCGACGGTGCCCATCACGACGTACGGCACTGACTCGGCGACCGCGACCAGGCCCATGGCGGCCGCGCCGGACTTCTCCCACGCCAGCCACATGATCGCCATGGCGTACAGGCGGTCACCGAACACCGACAGCGCCTGCGCACCCCACAGGGCAAGGACGCGGCGACGGCGCAGCAGCCGGACGTACCCCAAGATCACTCCCGCCCTGGAACGCGCGAAGTCCCGGCAGATGAGCCTGGCGGGACGCCAACACCCTAGGGCACGTATCGAGACGGATGAGACATGACGACACACCTGATCCCGGTGGAGGCGCGTATCGCCGCAGAGGCGACGTGCGGCGACCGAACCGAACTGGAGGCGATCAGCGACCGGCGGCGGGGTCCTCGTTTTCGCAGGTGCTCGCGGTAGGGGTCAACGAGGCTGGCGCGGTATTTGGGGACGCGGAGCATCCGCTTGGGCCGGTCGGCTCGTGTGTAGCGTTTGATGGTGTTCAAGGCCAGCTGCAGACGGCGGGCGCATTCGAGCAGGCCCACCCCCTGGTCGAGCAGGTCATGGATCTGCTGCCAGCGTGCCAGGGTGGTTCGGGCGCGTGGCCCGTCATGGATGGGTGCGTCCAATACGGTTGCCCAGCAGGTGCTGTGCGCCTTCACCTCGCTCAGGGAGGCTTCGCACAGGTTGTTCCACAGATGCCACCTGTCGGCGACCTGCAACGCGTGGGGCAGGGCGCGGCGGATGGCATCTGCATAGGTTGTGGAGCCGTCTCGGCAGACGACTTCGACGCCCGGGTGCTCATGCAGCCACGCTTCCAGCGTGCCGGCCGTACGGTCCGGCAGGACGTCGATCCGCTCGTGGGTCTCGGCGTCGATCACCACGGTGGCATAGCGGTGTCGTCGGCGCAGGGCGAAGTCGTCGACGCCGATCACGCGAGGCGTCCGCCCGGTGGGCAACGGGAAGCGCAGCATGGTGCGCAGGGCGGTGTGACGGGACAGGCCCATCGCGAGTATCGCCAGCAAACGTGATCCTGCTCGGCCTGCTAACTCTTTGACCACGGCCTTGACCTGCGCGGTCAGACGGGCAGTGCGTCGCTGGTATCGCTCCAGCACCCCGGGCACCTGTTCGCGGAAGGTGTGGCGGCAGCGGGTCTTGACCCCGGATCTTGGACACACGAGACACTGGATCCTGAGGATCTGAGGACGGACATCTCGTGGTCATGAAGAACTATCCGCCGCAGTTCAAGGCGGACGCGGTCGCGCTGTACCAGTCGCGGCCCGAGGCGACGATCAGGTCGGTCGCTGCCGATCTGGGGATCAATCCCGAGACCCTGCGGAACTGGGTCCGTGCGGCCGGAGCGAGTCGGCCGCGGGGACGCCGCGCGGAGGCTCCGACCGAGCCGCCCACCCCAATGGAGGCGGAGAACGCGGCCCTGCGCAAGAAGGTGCGAGAGCTGGAAGAAGAGCGCGAGATTCTCCGGAAGGCGGCCAAGTATTTCGCCGGGGAGACGCGCTGGTGAACCGCTTCCAGTTCGTCGCTGACCACCAGCGCCGCTACGGCGTGAAGCGGCTGTGCACCATCCTGGGCATCGCCCGCTCCAGCTACTACTACTGGCGCGCGACGGCCGCGGACCGAGCCGCCCGGCAAGCGTCCGACGCTCGTCTGGCCGCACGGATACGGGTCGTGCACCGCGAGTCGGGCGGCACCTACGGTGTCCCCAGGATCACCGCCGAGCTCCGCGAGAAGGGCGAGCGGATCAACCACAAGCGGATCGCGCGCGTGATGCGGAGCATCGATCTCGCGGGAGTGCGGCTACGTCGCAGGCACCGCACCACGATCGCGGACCCCGCCGCGGCGAAGGCCCCGGACATGATCGGCCGCGACTTCAGCGCCACCGCGGTGAACACAAAGTACGTCGGCGACATTACCTATCTGCCTCTGACCGGCGGCAAGTTCCTCTATCTCGCCACGGTCATCGACCTCGCTTCCCGGCGCCTGGCCGGCTGGGCGATCGCCGACCACATGCGCGCCGACCTCGTCATCGACGCCCTGCATGCGGCTGAACGAACTCGCGGCACCCTCGTCGGCGCCACGTTTCAGAGCGATCACGGGGCTCAGTACTGCAGCCGGGCCTTCGCTGACGCCTGCCGCATGGCCGGCGTCAGCCAGTCCATGAGCGCGGTCGGCTCCAGCGCGGACAACGCACTCGCCGAATCGTTCAACGCAACCTGCAAACGAGAGACCCTGCAAGGCCGCCGAGCCTGGGACACCGAACGCAAGGCCCACCTCGACCTCTTCCGCTGGCTGCACCGCTACAACACAGTCCGTCGCCACTCCAGCCTCGGGCATCGCAGCCCGATCGCCTACGAAACAGCGTCCCGGACAGCACCAACTACGCTGGCACCAGCCGCATAACCCGTGTCCAGGATTCGGGGTCAAGGCCCAGCCTCGCGCGGGGCACACCAGACGCCGAACCCGCACACGGACGACCACCCGGCGTCCGTCGACCGGAACGTCGGCGACCGTCCGCCAGTGATAGCCGTGCACCTGCCCTGACGAGGCCCCGCACACCTGGCAGACCGCGGTGTCCAGCGGAGTCCGGGCCCGCACCACAATCCGCACACCCTCGTCGGCCACATCCTCCATGACCAGCGGAGACAGACCCGAAAACACCATCTGCGCGAGCTCGTTGACATCTACCACATGAAATCAACGATCCTCACCACTCTCCGTCACCACCGAATGTGAGACAGAGCCGTTCAATGGACAGACCCCGACATCCGGCGGGACCAAGCGGTGTGACGGCTGTTGTCGGCCCGTAGGCACCCTGAAGGTAACGCCGGACCGGCGGCGGCCCCAACCATCCGCTCGCCAGGCTGAGGCGTCAACCCGTTTACGCCGTCAGGGCTGGCCAGACTGAATGCAGCAGTCGTGCTGATGACGACTCATGTGCGGATGGCCCACTCTTCGCTTTTCCCGCGAGGACCGGCGGTGGAGCTGCACGCTGGAGCCGTGACGCTCTTATGAGAGCAGCTGATTACAGCCGTGTCGCCTGGCGTAGGACGCTGTGAGACGGCTTACGAGGGATGATGGCTATTTGGTTGTCCGGTGGCGTGAGAGCGAGTGCGGTGAGATCTGCATGGTCGGGTGACAAGGAGCAGGCAGGGTCGGTACGGGACGCGTCGCCGGTCAGGGCGTGGGCTTGGCACCGGCAGCCGCCGAAGTCTTCGGTCCGGCGGTCGCAGGTACGGCAGGGGGAGGGCATCCAGTCGGTCCCGCGGTAAAGATTGAAGGCGGGCGACTTCTCCCAGATCCACCGCAGCGGCTGTTCGAGAACCGTCGGGGGGTTGAGGCCGGGCAGCGCTGCGGAGGCGGGGCACGGCAGGACTGTTCCGTCAGGGGTGACGGTCAGGGAGACGGCTCCCCAGCCGCCCATGCACGGCTTTGGTGTGCCGGTGAAGTAGTCGGGGGCCACCCACACGATTTCCATCTGGCCGGCGAGACGTGCGCGCCAGCGTTCCACAGCGGTGCCGGCAGCGGTGAGCTGTTCTCGGGTCGGCATGAGCGCGGTCCGGTTGAGCAGTCCCCAGCCGTAGAACTGGGTGTTGGCGAGTTCGATGCGGTCGGCCCGCCAGCGCACGGCCAGCGCCATCAGATCGTCGATGGCGTCGAGGTTGTGGCGGTGCAGAACGACGTTGACTCCCAGAGGGAGATTCGCCTCCCTGACCAGCGTGGCCGCGTGCTCCTTCGCGGCGAAGGCCCGGCTGCCGGCGATCTTGTCGGACTGTTCGGGGTCGGAGTGCTGCACAGATAGCTGGACGCTGCGCAGCCCGGCATCGACGAGCAGCTGAAGATGGTCCCTGGTCAGGCCGGATCCGCTGGTGACGAGCTGTGTGTACAGGCCGGCGTCGGCAGCTCCTTCGGTGATGGCCGCAAGGTCGGATCGCAGCAGCGGCTCCCCGCCGGACAGGTGGGTGTGCAGTACGCCGAGGTCGGCGGCCTGCTGGAAGACATCCGCCCACTGTGGCGCGGTCATCTCGCGGGAACGGCGGGTCAGCTCCAGTGGGTTGGAGCAGTATCCGCAGTGCAGCGGGCAGGCGTGGGTGAGCTCGGCGAGCAGAGCCCAGGGGGGTGGGGGGAGTGTCACTGGAGCCAGCCTTCCGTGCGCATGCGGTTCAGGAACGCCTCGACGTCGCGTCGCACTGTCTGTGCGGGATGCCCCTCGGCCAGGCGAGCGGAGATCTCGTCGACGGTGCGGGTGCCGTCGCACAGATCGAGGACGGGCCGGGCCGTGCCGTGCAGCACGACGACACGCTCGGGCATGAGCAGCACGTCGCTGCCGCGGGTTCGGTCGTGGCGCAGCACGATGGAGGAGTGCAGCCGCGGGCGCCATTCGGCTGCGGTGCCGCCGGTCACCGGGAGTTCTCCGGCTCTCCGGCCAGCTGCACGCTGTCCAGCAGTGACCACAGCACGTCGCACTTGAAGGACAGGGCCGCCAGTGACTGATCCTGCTGCTCTCGGGTCAGGGCCCACTGCTTTACCCACTCCAGAGCTTCGCTGCCGTCGCGACGTCCTTGTGGGACTCGGCTGCGGAAGTACGACAGCCCGCCTGATTCGATCCAGGGATAGTGCTGGGGGAACGTCTCCAGCCGGGTGAGCATGATGGACGGCGCGCACAGTTCGGTCAGCGAGGAGGCCACGGCCTCCAGTGGGCTGCGCAGCCGGCAGAAGTTGACGTAGCCGTCGACGGCCAGCCGGACACCGGGCAGAACGTGCTGATGGGCAAGGAGCTCGGCGCGGCCGAGCCCGACCGCCTGTCCCAGTCGCAGCCAGCGTTCGAGGCCTCCGTCACCTTCGCTGGTCCCGTCGTGGTCCTGGATGCGCCGCAGCCACGACCGGCGCTGGGCGGGCTGCGGCAGTTTGGCCAGGATCAGGGCATCCTTGATGGGGATGTTGCACTGGTAGTAGAAGCGGTTCGCCACCCAGGTGCGCAGCTCGGCCGGCCTCAGGTCGCCGGCGTGCATGCGCAGGTTGAAGGGGTGACGGTCGTGGTAGCGGCGGGTGGCCAGGTCGCGAAGCTGCTTCTCCAGCTCCTCCGCACTCCATGCGGCCGGGATCTGATGTTCGAGCCCGGTTGTGGTCATAGCGAGATCACCATCTTGTCCTCGGCCACCGCCAGGCCCAGTCGCGCAAGCCAGGCGTGCTGCGGAGCGTCGGGGTCGGTCAGGGGGTTGGTGTTGTTGAGATGGGTGTAGTAGCAGCGACCCGCCAGGTGCTTCAGATGCCTGGCGGTGCCCCTGGGGCCGTCGATCGGCAGGTGCCCCATGCCGGACGCCGTCCGTTGCGATATGCCGGTGCGCCGCGGTTCGTCGTCGTCGAAGAAGGTGCCGTCGATCAGGACACAGTCCGCGGCGGCGGTCTGCTCGGCGAGATCTGCGCTCCATGTGGCGAGCGCGGGTGCGTAGAGTGCTGTGCCACCGGTGAGGGGGTCGCGGACGTGCAGGGCCACGCTCCACGCGGGATGCGCCGGGGCGTCGGTGGCGTAGCGCGGACGCTTGGCCGACAGCGGCACCGCGCTGACGTGCAGCCCTGCGATGTCGGCGGGTGCGCCGTCGCGGACGAGCGGCAGATCGTTCCACGTCAGCTTGGTGTAGTGGGCGAGGATCTCGTCGAGGTGGAGCCGAGTTTCCAGGGCTTGCCGGACCTGAGGGGTCGCCCAGACTTCGATGTGGGCCGCTTCCCGTAGGCGGAGCAGGCCGAGCGTGTGATCGAGCTCGGCATCGGTCAGGACGACGCGGACCACAGGGGTGCGCTGATGCCCGGGGCTGGGGCGGAGCCCGGTATCGGCTTCGATCTGTTCGGCGATGTCAGGCGTGGCATTGGCCAGGAACCATGAGCCGGTGTCGGATGCGTGGACGGCAAGGCCGTCGTGCAGTCGGCGCCGGGTGGGGTGCCGGCGTGCCCCGGAACATCCGGGGCACGCACAGTTCCACTGGGGGAGGCCACCGCCTGCTGCTGTGCCGAGGACCCGCAGCAGCATGGCCGGCTGCTACTTGCTGCGCAGCGAGTAGGCGGTGACCTCCAGCGCGGTGTCGACCACGGTGAAGTCGGGCGCCTGCCAGCCGGTGGGCTCGGTCGCCTGGTCCTGGTGCTGGGTCTGGTGTTCGGTGTTCATGGAACTGCCTTTCTGGATGAGGTGGAGGCGGCAGCCGGGACGGCAGCGCTCGGCTGGCGGTCGTGCACGGCCGTCCCGGGTGTTCGCGGTACCGGGTCACGGAGTCGGCCTGTGCCCCGCGAACGAGTGAGGTCCATTAAGCGGTCCATGTGAACCACGTGATGGTTTTTCCGTGGCTACGCTAGACAGGACGGGTGGGGCTGGCAAGACGCTCGGCGGCTCAACTCCCCGTGATGGACGGCTTGCTGGCGCTGCTGGGGGCGCCGTCTGTTACTTGCAGAAGGGGGTTTTGCCCATGGCCGACTGGATGCCGCCCAGGATCAGGTTCTGGAACTCCGTGGCGCCGGCGAAGGAGCCGTCGGTGCTGAAGTCCTTGGCGTCGTGCCCCAGGGTGGTCAGCCAGGCGCGGCCGCCGTCGTAGTACTGGCACCAGGCGACCGGGTGGTTGTCACCGTGTCCGGGGTGGTTGTAGTTGCCGGTCACGCCCCTGGTCAGAGAGCTCTCGTCGACCTTGGCGAGCACCCGGACCCGGGTGGGGGCGGGAACGAGGTTGTACCACTCGTCGGTGAAGGTCCACGAGGACGGCAGGGACTTGGTGGACACATCCTTGCGGTCCACGGTCCGCACGATGCCCGTCTGGTTGGGACCGTGGTCGTAGAAGTTGGCGTTGCCCAGCAGCCCCTCGTACCAGGGCCAGTTGTACTCGGTGCCGAAGGCGTTGTGGATGCCGACGAAGCCGCCGCCGCCGCGGACGTACTGGCGCAGCGAGGTCTGGGCGGCATCGTCGAGGGTGTCACGGCTGGTGGAGTAGAAGATCACGGCGTTGTACCGGAACAGGGTCCCCGGCGAGGCCAACTGCGTGACGTCCTCGGTGTAGTCTACCTGGAAGCCGTTGTTCTGGCCCATCTTCACCACGGCGTTCTGCACGACGTTGGCGTCGGTGAGCGGCGGGTTCATCCCGGGCGCCAGCGCGGGGCCCAGATTGGCGTGCCGCGGGCCGGCGGTGCGGGTGAACAGCAGGACCTTGTATCCGTTGGCGGGGTCGAAGTTGCCCCAGTCGTGGTAGCAGCCGGGGTCGGTGCCGCGGCAGACGCCGTAGTCGGGGTCGCCGAGCTCTTTGGCGCCCTGGCCGATCCTGCCCTGCGCCACGCTGAGCGTGCCGGTGGCGATCAGGGCGATGATGACGGTGAGTGTGCCGACCAGTGTGGTCAGCGCCGCGTGCAGCGGCCGTATGCGGCGTCTGCTCGTGGGGGTGGTGGCCATGGTGAACGTACCCTTCACGTCGGGTGCGGGCGCGCCGTGTCGTGGCGCGGCGGAGGGGCGGGGAGTTTCCCCGTACGGGTGGGGGAGCAGGACGCCTGGTGAGGTGGCGCCGGGCACGCGCTCACAGGTCCGGGTCACGGACTGGGGGGCTTGCTCGGCGCGGCGTGTTGCGCTGCCTGTCGTGAGTTCGGCGCGCTGTTGCTGCGATGCGTCCAGGACAGGGGGCGTCGTGCGGGCGGCGGGTGACGCCGCAGCTACTGGACGACGATCTTGCCGGTGTTCTGCGGGGCGACCGGGTCGTTGTAGAAGAACTCGCCCGCCGTGTTGAAGGTGTAGCTGTAGGACTGGCCCGGCATCAGTAGACCGGTGTCGAACTCGGCGTCGAAGAAGGCGGCGGCGCCGTGCGCCGACTTGTTGTCGGCCGGATTGACGAAGGTGACCGTGGTGCCCTTGGCGACAGTCAGGTGCTGCGGTGACATCGCGTTCTGGGCGACGAGGTTCTCCGTCGTGCCCGGGGCCTTCTTCGTGGCGTTCCAGACGCGTCCCAGGGTCACGGTGTTGCCGGCGACCTCGCCGGTGACGGGGGCCGTACGGATCTGGTTGCGACGTGACGGGGGTATGGGCGCCGCGGCGGGTGCCACCTTGCCGCCGATCTTGAACGCCCACAGGTGGTCGCCCTTGGGGATGTCCGGGTAGGGCAGTCCGTTGCCTCCGGCCAGGACGGCGACGTACTGCTCTCCGTCGACCTCGTAGGTCAAAGGGCTGGTGTTGACGCCGGCGCCGCACTGCCAGGTCCACAGCTCGGTGCCGTCACGGTCGTCCAGAGCGGTCAGGACGCCGTCGGGGCGGCCCTGGAAGAGCACGCCGCCCGCGGTGCTCAGGATGCTGTTGCCGTGGGCGAGCGACCAGTCGCCGTCCCGGCGCCAGGCGACGGTGTTCGTACGGGGGTCGACGGCGACCAGACCGCCCGCGAAGTACTCGCCCAGCGGCCGTGCGGTGTTGACGCGCCCGCCGTGGGTGTTGGAGTAGGCCGAGTTGATCAGCCCGTATCCGACGTAGACGTAGCCGGTGCGGTGGCTGAAGGACGGGAAGGACCAGTCGGCGCCGCCGCCGGCTCCGGGGAAGATGATCGTCGCGCGGTCCCAGTGGACCTCGAAGATTCCGCCGGTGGGGTAGAAGGGCACCGGGCGGGTTGCCTTGTCCAGTCGCGGCTCGGTCTCGACGAACGGCTCGCCGCCGGGGAACGGCTGGGTGGGCGCGGTCTTCTGAGCGGCGTGCTGGGGGACAGGCCGCTCCTCCATGCCGTGGATCGGCTTGCCGGTGGCCCGGTCGAGGATGTAGTACATCCCGGTCTTGCTGCCGTAGACGACGACCTTGCGCTTCTTGCCGTCGATGAGGAGGTCGGCCAGCACCGGGGACATGACGCCGTCGTAGTCCCAGATGTCGTGATGGACCGACTGGAAGTGCCAGCGGCGCTTTCCGTTCTTGGCATCGATGGCCACCAGGCAGTTGGCGAACAGGTTGTCGCCACCCCGGGTGGAGCCGTCGGTGCGTGGATACGGATTGCCGAAGGTCCAGTAGACGATGCCGAGATCGGGGTCGACGGCCGGGTGGATCCAGCACACCGCGCCACCGGTCTTCCAGGTGTCGCCTTCCCAGGTGTCGTGGCCGAACTCGCCGGGGCCGGGGGTGCCCCAGAAGATCCAGGCGACCTCGCCGGTGTCGGCCTTGATCGCGTAGCCACGGCCGCGAGCTCCGGCGGTGCTGCCCTGGGTGCCGACGTAGATCAGCCCGTCCCAGTAGACGACCGCGCCGGCCAGACCGCCCTTGCTGCCGCCGCACTGGCCGCTGGCGGGGTCGCAGTCGGGGTCGCCCTGGTCCTCGATCAGCAGTTCGGTCTGCCAGACGACCGCGCCGGTCTTCTGGTTGAGGGCGTAGACCGTGTTGGAGCCGGAGATGGTGAAGGCCAGACCCTTGCCGAGCGCGATGCCGCGCATGTTGGTGGTCTCGGTGCCGACGTTCGTCTTCCACTTCACCGCGCCCGTTCGGCCGTCGATGGCGAAGACGTTCTGCTGCGTGGTGGCGAGATACAGCACGCCCTTGTCGGCAATGACGGCGCACTGCTGAGAGGAGCGGGTGTCGCCGCCCTCGAGATTGATGTGCCATGCCCCGCCGAGCCGGTGCACGTTGGACCTGGAGATGTCGCCCAGGGCGGAGTAGTTGTGATTGCCCAGGTTGCCGCCGGCCTTGGGGAAGTCCCCTCGGGTGGCTGCGTGAGACTGAGGCGGAACCGGCAGCGCCAGCTGTGGTGAGGAGCCGGGGGAGGCCTGCGCTGGGGAGCCGTTGATCAGGGCGACGGTGCCGGCACTGCCGGCCGCCGCACTGACCAGGAACCTGCGCCTGTCCATGGATCCCTCTTTCGTTGTTCTGCGGGCCGGGCGGGCGGCATAGGACGTACCGCCGTCGGCGACAGGGGTGGAGGGTGCCGAATTGCGGATCGCGGTCCGCTAGGTGGTTCGGATAATCCGTATGGTGGTTACCGTGAGGCGGTGCAATACGTTAGGCACGGTGTGATGGCCTGACAAGAGGCGTGACAGGGGTTCTGTGATTTCCCACGTCAGCAGGGGAGTTGCCGCCGCAGCAGGCTGACGCGGGGTGTTGGGGGCCCTTTTCGGCGAGGGCAGCATGCATCGTCCGCTGTCGGATCGTCCGTTACGCGCCCAGCGGCTTATCCGCGGGTACGCAGGCAGCTCTGGCCGGCGGTCGGCGGGTGCTGTGCCGACCGCCGGCCAGGCGCCAGTGCGGTGAAGAGGTCAGGCCTCACAGGATGGGGCGGTTGCGGGTATGCCACGGTGAGAGAGCGGGGGAAGCTCGGGGGTTGCGGTCAGGCGTGCTGGGCGGGCTCCAGGCGGGCGGGCAGGACCGAACGGGGGATGGGGCCCTTGTTGCGGCGGCCCTGGCCGCTCTCCTCCCAGGCATGCGCCAGGATGCCCACGGACCGGCTCAGTACGAACAGGCCGCGGGCCAACGGAGCCGGGAAACCGAGCTCTGCATAGATGACCGCGGTGGCGCCGTCGATGTTCATGGGGACGGGACGGGCTCCGGCTCGTCGCTGTTGCAGGGTCGCTTCGACGGCAAGTGCGGCTTGCAGGAATTCGCCCTTGACCTCTCCGGCCTGCACCGCCTGCTCGACCAGCCTCAGCAGAGGGTCTCGGCGGGGATCGAGGGGATGGAAGCGGTGACCGAAGCCGGGCAGATATCGAGAACGCTGTTGCCAGGCGGCCATGACGCGAGCAGCGGCGGCGTCCAGCGCAGTGCCGGACCGGCGCTCCTCGACGATGTCTGTGAGCATTTGTACGCACTGCTGGCCCGCTCCGCCGTGGACGTCGCCGAGCATGTTCACCCCGGTGGCGACCGCGTTGTTCAGGCCGACGCCGCACGTGGCGGCCATCCGGGCTGCGGCGATGGACGGAGCCTGTGGTCCGTGGTCGACCCCAGCGACCAAAGCGGCCTCCAGCAGCGCAGCCTGCACAGGAGTGGGACGGTCTCCACGCAGCAGCAGCCAGGCGATCTCCACCAGACCGACCGAGCCTATGAGGTCCTGCACGGGGATTCCCCGCAGTTCGATGGAACCCGGCTCGATATGGCTGACGGCGGTGGCCCACCACTGCGCCGCTTCGTCGGCGGCGGTCGGGCTCGGATTCGATGCGGCCGGAGAGGTCATGGCGCTGGTGCCTCCGTGCAGGAAAGGGCGGTGGTGGTCCATCCCGCCACCAACTGATCACGCTCGTCGTTGTGCTGGCCCAGCAGCGGCGGCGACGTGGTGGGCCGCAGCGGCAGACCGTCCAGGAGAACTCCGCTGCCGGAAACACGCAGCCGGCGACCGGTGCCGTCGGGAATCTGAAGATCGGTGAAGAAGCCGCGATGCTCCAGCTGCGGCAGGTCGACGGCCTGCGGAACGTTCAGGATTCTGGCCGCAGGCACACCAGCGGCCGACAGAATGTGCTCCCACTCTGCTGCGGGCTTGGCGCGCAGCGCCCGGTTGAGTTCCTCGTTGAGAGCGTCGCGATGCCGCTTGCGGTTCTCACGTTCGGAGAACCGGGGATCGCTGATCAACTCGGGGACGCCGACCAGGCGGCACAAGGACTCAAACTGCGCCTGCTGGTTAGCTGCAATGTTCAGCGACCCTTCGGCCGTTTCGAACGTGCCCGACGGTGCCGCGGTCGCATTCTGGTCGCCCATCGGCTGCGGAGGTACGCCGCTGACAAGGTAGTTGGACACTGCCCAGCCCATGGTCGACAAGGAGACCTCGAGCATGGACACGTCGAGCTGCGCACCGGTGCCGGTGCGTTCACGGCGCAGCAAAGCGGCACTGATGGCCAGTGCCGCCGCCAGGCCCCCGCTGGTGTCGCACACCGGAAAACCCACACGCTGGGGGGCGGTTTCCTGGGTGCCGGTGATGCTCATCATGCCGGAGAGGCCCTGGATGATCTGGTCGTAGGCGGGGGCATCGCTCATCGGCCCGCTCTGGCCGAAACCGCTGATCGAACAGCTCACCAGGCGGGGGTTGAGGTCGCGCAGACGATCCCGGTCCAGGCCCATGCGGTCCAGGACCCCCGCCCGGAAGTTCTCCAGCAGCACGTCCGCCCCGGCGATGAGCTTCTCGAGCCGTTCGTAGTCGGCGGGGTCCTTCCAGTTGAGTTCCAGGGACTTTTTCCCGGCGTTCTGGGCTAGGAAGGACGCGCCCAGTCCCGCACGGTTCAGTTCGGGGTCCGGGCCAAGGGCCCGGGCCAGGTCGCCTTGGCCTGGGCGCTCTATCTTGACGACCTCGGCACCCAGCAGCATGAGCTGATAGCTGCAATAGGGGCCTGCCAGGACGTTCGTCAGGTCAAGGACGCGGACGCCGTTAAGCGGTAGGTCCTGCATGTATCAATCCCTTCCGCGGTGCCATGGGTAAGTTGCGCTTGTGGGGGTGCACCCGGGGCGGCGCCTGCGGGGTCACGAACCCTCTGCCAGGGCGGAGGGAAACCCGTGTCCCATCACCTGAGCGGCCACTTCGCGCAGGTCCTCGGCGAACTCCTCCACCACGGAATCCGGGATGCGGGTGGTGGGCCCACTCAGTGACAGCGACGCGATCATCGAGCCGGACCGGCCCAGAATCGGCACGGCCACCGCCGTCAGGTCCGTGTCGCGTTCTCCGCGGCTGATCGCCCAGCCCTGCCGGGTGGCCTCCTCGGCCGTTTGCCGGAGCCGGTCTACTTCACCTGCGCCGTGGGGGGAATCGCGGGCCACCCGCTGCAGGAGGGTGTCCGATGCGTCGCCGAGCAGGACCTTGGAAGACGCGCCGGCCCACAGGGGCAGTTCGTCACCGACCCGGACCACATGGCGCAGCGGGTGAGGGCTTTCCGCCTGGGCGACACAGACACGGTGGATGTCACGCCGGATCATCACGTTGACGGTCTCGCCTCGGCGCTCGGCCAGCAGCCGGATGAGTTTGCGTGTCTCCGGGGGAAGATCCCAGCTCCTGTGTGCCAGGTGAGCCCAGCGCCACAGTCCCGGTCCTGCGGTGTAGCCCGCGGAGGTAGCCCACAGCAGACCGCTCTGTTCCAGAGTCTGCACCAGCCGGACCACCGTGGTCTTCGGCAGACCCGTCGCCTCCACGATGTCCCGCAGGGGCACGATTGGCTGATCTTCCGTCAGCAGCGACAGGATGTCCAGGGTCCGGCGCACACTGCGTACACCGCTCGTACCTGGTTCGTTGTCCATGGGTCTCCCTCGTTGTTGGTCCGGTGATGCTCTGACCGGCACAGCAGGCTGGTCAACTCCCGTGCGCGATAAAGCCCGTCACTGGTTTCACGGCCCGGACAACTTCTCCCGCTCGGCCTCTTGCCACGAGTCTGCGGCGCCCGTACGTTACACGCCAGTCCACAGGGCAGTCCACGTAAACCGCTAGATGGTTTTTTGGGAGTGGGTTCATGCTGCAAGACATCCTTACGGCCGCTGCCAACGCGGAGGTCATTCACGCCCCGGGGTACCTCGCCGGGCAGTGGGCTGACGACGATGGTCCGCCGGCCGAGCGGACGGGCCCCTACCTGCGACGAACCGTCAGCCGCACCCGCAACGCGACGCCTGCGGACATCGAACGATCACTGGCTCACGCCCGCTCCGCGGCACCCTCCATGGCCTCCCTGGCCCCCGCCAGGCGGGCCGACATCCTCCAGAAGGCGTCCGAAGCCGCTACCCAACACCGCCAGGACCTTGCCCGGTTGCTCGCCCTCGAGCTCGGCAAGCCCCTACGTGACGGTCTGGGGGAGATCGACCGCGTGGCCTCGACCTTCGCCGTGTGCGCCGCCGAGGCCCGCCGTATCGGCGGGGAGACCCTGCCCGTCGCCGGGTGGGACAACGGGATCGGCAACACCGCCTTCACCTACCACGCCCCTGCCGGCGTCGCACTCGCCATCACCCCGTTCAACGCGCCGGCGAACCTTCTCGCCCACAAACTCGGTGCGTCCTTCGCCGCAGGCAACGCCACCTTGGTCAAGGCTCCACCGCAGGCCCCCGCCGCCTCCGCCGCGATCATCGCGCTGCTGCTCGAGTCCGGTCTGCCCCAGCAAGCAGTCCAGTTGCTCCACGGCGGCGGCGACGTGGGCGCCGCACTGTGCGCAGCCCCCGAAGTCGACGTCATCAGCTTCACCGGAAGCCACGCCACCGGCACAGCAGTCGCCCAAGCAGCAGGCGCCAAGCGCCTCGCCCTGGAACTGGGCGGCAACGCGGCCACCATCGTCTGCGAAGACGCCGACATCGCCACCGTCGCGACCGCGTGCGCCCGCACCGGATACAGCAACTCCGGCCAGAGCTGCATCTCCGTCCAGCGGGTCTATGTCCACCGCTCCCGCTACACCGAATTCCTCGACGCCTTCACCGCCGCCGTGGACAAACTCGTCGTCGGAGACCCCCTCGACCTGGGCACCGACGTCGGATCCATGGTCGACGAGGACGCCGCCGAACGCGTCGTGCGATGGAGCGCCGAAGCCGCCGAACGCGGCGCCCAGGTCCTGCGCGGCGGAACCCGCGACGGAGCGATCGCCGCACCCACCATCGTGGCCAACCCCCCGGCGGACGCCTCCGTCGTGGTCCACGAAGTCTTCGGCGCCCTGGTGGCGGTCCTGCCCTACGACGACTTCGAGGCGGTCATCACCTCCTGCAACAACAGCCGCTACGGCCTGCAGGCCGGCCTGTTCACCCAGAACATCTCCCGCATCATCACCGCGTGGCGGCAGCTGCAGGTCGGCGGCCTGATCATCAACGGCACCTCCAACTACCGCCTGGACCATCTGCCGTTCGGCGGCGTCAAAGACTCCGGCTTCGGGCGCGAATCGCCCCGCTGGCTCATCGAGGACTTCACCACGGTGAAGACCCTCGTCCTGCGCGGACTGTCCGTCTGGGGAGACACCCGAGACATCACAAAGGAGAACGAATCATGACGGTGACCGCGGCCGAGGCCCTCGTCGCCCAGCTTGAGTCCTACGGCGTCGAGTACATCTTCGGAACGTGCGGCCACACGAACATCGCCCTGCTGGACGCACTCGGACCCAGCTCCATCACCTTCGTCATCGCCCGGCACGAACAGGCCGCCGCCCACGCCGCCGACGGCTACGCCCGCGCCTCCGGCAAGCCCGGCGTCCTGCTCACCCATGTCGGCCCCGGGATGATGAACGCCGTCACCGGCGTGGCCACCGCAGCCCTCGACTCCATCCCCATGATCGTCATCTCCGGTGACATCCCCACCTACTACTACGGACGCCACCCCCACCAGGAAGTCAACCTCCACGCCGACGCCGACCAGACGGCCATCTACCGGCCCTTCTGCAAGCGCGTGTGGCCCGTGCAGCGCACCTTCGACCTGCACCGGACCATGGAGCGCGCCTTCTATACCGCCACCTCGGGCCGGCCCGGAACCGTCCTGGTCAACATTCCCATGGACCTGTTCTCCCGCCAGGTCCAGCCCTACGCCGTCGGCTCCCACCCCCTGCCCGACATCGCCCTGCCCGGCCTGAACGAGGCAACCGCCCGCCGCATCGCCGACGCACTCCTGACCGCAGAACGCCCCCTGATCTACTTCGGCGGCGGCCTGCGCACCCCGCAGGCCCGCCAGGCCCTCCTCGACCTGGCCGAACACCTCGACATCCCCATGGCCCACTCCCTGATGGGCAAGGGCACCATCCCCGACCGCCACCCGCTCCTGCTGGGCATGCCGGGCTTTTGGGGACTGGAGTCCACCCACGCCCACACCAAGCAGGCCGACGTCGTCCTGGCACTCGCCACCCGCTTCGCCGAAACCGACGCCAGTTCCTGGGACCCGGCGCACACCTGGAACTTCCCGCCTAGCAGGCTGATCCAGATCGACCTGGACCCGGCGGAGATCGGACGCAACTACCCGGTGGAGATCGGGGCCGTCGCCGACGTCGGCCATGCCGTTGCCGCCGTCGCCGACGCGGTCCGTGCAACCCGGCCCGAACCCCTGTCTCGGCCCGGACTGCGCGAGTCCATTACCGGCGCCCGCTCGGCCCTGTTCGACAAGGCCGACGACGACGGCATCAGCGACCGCTACCCCTTGCGTCCCCAGCGCATCCTGGCCGACCTGCGTGCCGCACTGCCGGCCGACGCGGTCCTGGTCACCGACGTCGGCTGGAACAAGAACGGCGTCGCCCAGTGCTACGACCTGCCCGAGCAAGGCCGCTTCATCACCCCCGGCGGGGCCTCGACCATGGGTTTCGGTCCTGCCGCCGCGGTCGGCGTCCAGATGGCCCAGCCCCAGCGCACCGTGGTCGCCCTGATCGGCGACGGCGGCATGAGCGCTCAGTTGCCGGCCGTACCCATGGCCGTTGAACAGGGCCTGCCGGTGATCTTCGCCGTGATGAACAACCGTGCCCACGGCACCATCTCCGACCTGCAGGTCTCCAACTTCGGCCGCGGCTACGGCTGCGACTTCACCGACCCGCAGGGCCGCCCCTACAGCCCCGACTTCGCCGCCTACGGCCGCTCCTGCGGCGCCGACGGCTACGAGGTGACCAGCGCCGCCGACCTCGCCAAGGCGCTGGCCCAGGCCGTGGAGCGCCGCCGTCCCGCCGTCATCGACATCCCCATGGTCAACGAGCCGGTCCCGACCCCCGGCCACTGGAATATCACCGACATCTACCGGGGCCAGTTCCCCGACGAAGGATGACCGCCATGTCTGCCTCCTTCCCCGCCAGAACCCTTCTCGCCATCGCCACGGTCCTGACCCTGGGTGCGGTCGCCGCCTGTGCCGCCCCCGGCGAATCCGGTTCCGATGCGGCAGCCGACTCCGGCCCCATCAAGATCGCCGTGGTGAACGCCCAGAGCGGGCAGCTCAGTTCGCTCGGAGCGTGGGAGTACAAGGGCGCCAAGCTCGCGGTCGACCAGTGGAACGCCAAGGGCGGCATCAACGGCCGCAAGATCAAACTGACGCTCTTCGACAACCAGGGCGACCCCACCACCGGCACCAACATCGCCCGGAAGATCGCCAGCCAGCACTACATAGCGATGATCGGCACTTCTGAGAGCGCCGTCACCGTCGCCATGGCCCCTGTCCTACAGCAGGCGAAGATCCCCAACATCACCTCCGGGCAGTCCACCGCCCTGGTCGACGTCAAGAGCCCCTTCCTCTTCCTGAACGGCCCCACCAGCACCACCTACGACTCCACTCTGGCCAAGTACCTGGTGGAGACCAAGAAGTTCAAGAAGATCGCCATGATCACCAACAACGGGTCCTATGGCAAGGGCGAGCACGACGCCTTCACCGCCGCGGCCAAGTCCCTCGGCATCACCCCCGTCACCGACCAGATCGTCACCACGGACCAGAAGGACTTCTCCGCGGCTCTGACCACCATCCGCCAGAAGAAGCCGGACGTGGTGTTCATCGGCTCCGAGGAAGTCGAAGCCGGCCTGATCGTCAAGCAGGCACGCGACCTGGGCGTCAGCGCCCCCTTCGCCGGCGCGGCCCCTCAGGGCACCCCCGTGTTCATCGACACCGCCGGCCAGAAGGCCGCCGAGGGAACCATCGTCAGCTCCCCCTACCTCAGCAACGACACCAGCGAAGCAAGCAAGGCCTTCGCCCAGGCCTACCAAGAGGCCTACAACGAGACCGCCGAACTGCACGGCGCCAAGGCCTATGACGGCGCCAACATCATGCTGACCGCCCTGAAGACCACCAACGTGGGCACCGGAAGCGAGCTCGCCGAAGCCATCCGCGCCACCCGCTACGACGGACTGCTGGGCCAGTTCGCCTACGACAACACCGGGGTCGGCATCTTCAAGACCTCCATCGGCACCATCACCAGCGGCAAGCTCGTCGCCGCCGACCAGTAGCAGACGCCGACAGCCGGGACCACGGGCCCGACCACAGGAGCCAGCAGTGCAAGTCACTTTGCAGACCCTCATGGGAGGCATCAGCCTCGGGGCCATCTACGCCCTGATAGCCATGGGATTCTCCGTCGTCTACCGCACCATGGGGCTCGTCAACTTCGCCCATGCCGACGTGGCGATGATCGGGGCCTACGCGGCCTCCACGTTCTACCTCACCGCGCACGTCCCCTTCGCCCTTGCGCTGATCCTGTCCATCGCCGTCACCGGCGGCATCGGCCTGGTCATCGAGCGGGTCCTGCGTCCGCTGGAAAACAAGGACTTCGACCTGATGCTGATCGGCACGATCGGCTTCGGAACCGTCCTGCAGGCTGCCGCCACACTGATCTGGGGGACGACGGGCCGTGCGGTGCCCTCGCCCCTCAGGTCAGCGCCTCTGGACCTGCTCGGCGTCAAGGTACGCACCTACGACCTGCTCGTCATCGCCGTCACCGCAGCATCCGTCGCCCTGCTCGTGCTGTTCCTACAGCGCACCAAGCAGGGAGTGGCCATGCAAGCAGTCGCCATGGACCACGAAGCAGCCACCGCCGTAGGCATACACGTCGGCCGCAGCAACGCCCTGGCATTCGCCATCGGCGCAGGCCTTGCAGCCCTGGCAGGCGGCCTCGTCGGCCCCATGCTCTACGTCGACCCCAGCCTCGGCGGAGCCCTTGGCATCAAGGGATTCGCCGGAGCCATGCTCGGCGGCTTCGGCAGCATCCCCGGAGCCGTCGCCGGCGGCCTCGCCATCGGCATCCTGGACTCCTACACCGCAGGACACTTTCAGGGCTACTCCGTCCTGGTCACCTTCCTCGTCCTCACCCTCGTCATCATGATCCGGCCCATGGGGATCTTCGGAGAGCGGACGGTGAGCCGCGCATGAAGACCCTCAAGACACGACTGCCCCTGTACGCCGCGCTCGCGGTCGCCGCCTACGCCCTGCCCTACGGCCTCAACAGCTACATCATTCACGTCGTCGACATCGCGTTGGTCTTTGCGCTCCTGGCCGTCGGCATGGGGCTGGCCATGGGCATCTCCGGCCAGATCAACCTCGCCCAGATCGCGTTCTTCGGCGTCGGCGCCTACGCCACCGCCATCCTCACCACCCACAGCGGCTTCGGGTTCTGGCTCGCTGCGGTGCTCGGCCTGCTTGCCACCATGGCCGTCGGCCTCCTGGTCGGTATCCCGGCCCTGCGCATGCAGTCCCACTACCTCGGCATCGTCACACTGGGCCTGGCGCTGGGCTTCACGAACTGGATCACCAATGCCAAGATCACCGGCGGAGCGGACGGTATCCTCGGCATTCCCGTCCCACCCCTGTTCGGGATCGACCTCTCCAGCGAATACCTCTACTACTACCTGGAGATCGTCGTCTTCGCCCTGGCCCTGATCTTCGGTGCCTTCGTCGTCCGCACCGGCCTGGGCCGCCGCCTGCGCGCCATGCGCGACGACGCCCTGGCCGCTGGCTCCATGGGCGCCGAAATCCCCCTGCTGCGCATGACCGCCTTCATGCTGGCCAGCGTCTACGGCGGACTGGCCGGCATCCTGTACGCCGGGCTCATCCGCTACGTGGCGCCCGAGACGTTCAGCATCTCCAACATGTTCTTGCTCCTCGCCATGGTCATCATCGGCGGCCGGTACAGCCTGATCGGATGCGCCGTCGGCGCGGTCGGACTCATCCTCATCCGCGAGGCCCTGGTGGACTTCGCGACCTACGCCCAGCTCGGCTACGGCGTGGTCGTCGTCGCCATGGTGGTCTTCGCCCCCACCGGCCTCGCCGGCATCCCGCAGCGACTGCAGGGCATGATCCGCCGCCGCAGGGGAGGGGACCAGCAGCGCAGCACCCTGCGGCCCTTCACCCCCTATCCCGCAGTGGAATCCACTGAGCCGGGCGACGAATCGTCCGAACAGGCTCCCATCTTGGAAGTACGGCACATCACCAAGCGCTTCGGGGCCCTGACCGCTCTCAACGACGTCAGCCTCACCGTCGGCGCCGGCGAGATCCGCGGCATCGTCGGCCCCAACGGCTCCGGCAAAACCACCCTGTTCAACACCATCAGCGGCGTATACCGCCCCGGCTCAGGCTCCGTCCTGTGCAGCGGCCAGAGCATTACCAACGCCCGTCCCTACCGGCTGTCCCTGCTCGGCATGGCCAGGACTTTCCAGAACCTTCGCCTCTTCCGCCAGATGAGCGTGCGCGAGAACATTCTTGTCGCGCTCGACCGCACCCGTACCTACGCGATCTGGCAGTACCTGCTGTGGCCGATCGGCGTCATCCGCCAAGAACGGCGCTTGCGCCACGAGGCCGACAGGCTCCTCGACCAATTCGGCCTGACCGAGTTCGCGGATGCGGCACCCCAAGCCCTGCCCTACGGCATCCAGCGCCGTATCGAGATCGCCCGGGCCATGGCGTCCCGGCCACGTCTGCTCCTCCTGGACGAACCAGCCGCAGGACTCAACGGAGAAGAGGTCGGTCACCTGGCCGGCATGGTCCGCTCCATCCGCGACCACGGCACCACGGTCATCCTCATCGAGCACAACATGGGGCTGGTGATGTCCCTGTGCGAACGCATCACCGTCCTGGCCGCAGGCGCAGTCATCGCGGAAGGCACCCCCGCCGAGGTCGTCGCCGTCCCCGAAGTGATCGAGGCATACCTGGGCGACTCCATGAGCGATGACCTCCCCACGTCGGCTCCCACAGAGGTGACCCAGTGACCACGCCTTCCTCGCGCTCGACCGACACCCTGGTCGTCGAGGACCTCACCGTGCACTACGGAGGCGTATGCGCGGTCCGCTCCGTCGACCTGACCGTCGGCCCCGGGGAATCCGTCGGAGTCATCGGCGCCAACGGTGCAGGCAAGACCTCCACCCTCAAAGCACTGATGGGACTGGTCCCCCGCAAAATCGGCCGGCTCACCCTCGGCGAGCAGGACCTGTCAAAGGTCAAAGCCCGGGACATGGTCCGTCACGGCATCGGCTACGTTCCCGAAGGCCGGCACGTCTTCCCAGGTCTGCCTGTGGAGAAGAACCTGCTGCTCGGCGCCTACAGCCACGCCTGGAACGCCGACACCCACAACACCCTGGCCGAGGTGTACGACCTCTTCCCCGTACTGAAAGAGATGCGCGGCAGGCTCGCCGGAGCACTGTCCGGAGGACAGCAGCAGATGCTCGCCATCGGCCGCGCCCTCATGGCACGCCCCAGGCTGCTCCTCCTGGACGAACCGTCGATGGGCCTGTCACCCAAACTCATCGAAGACATCCTCGACGTACTCATCCGGCTCCGCGGGGAAGGCCTGAGCCTTCTGCTCGTCGAACAGAACGCAAAACTCACCTTCGGAGTCACCAGCCACTGCCTGGTCATGGAGAACGGCACGGTCGCCATGACCGGAACCTCGGACGACCTCCGTCACGACAGCCAGGTCCGGCAGATCTACCTCGGCCTGTGACTTTCAGCCTCCCTCCCGGCCGCGCGGTCTCAGCCCACGTGACCGGGAGGGAACCCTACCGGGTCCCTACACCACCGTCGCCACCGCCAGATGTGGCCCCAGCCGATTCCGCCCTGTACCCCCGGCGTCCGGGAAGGCCGTCATGACCGACCACACCATCCGCACCGGCCTCATCGGCGCCGGCATCGGCCCCTCCTTCAGCCGCGCCCTGCACGAGACCGAAGCCCGAGCAGCGGGCCTGAACCTCACCTACCAGCTGTTCGACATCGACACCCTCGGCCTACCACCGGAAGCGGTCAGCACCCTCATCGCCCGCGCCCACACAGACGGCTACCAGGGGCTGAACATCACCCACCCCTGCAAACAGCTCGCCGTAACCGCACTGGACGCTCTGTCCGACGAAGCCCACGCCATCGGAGCCGTGAACACCGTCGTCTTCGAGGGCGACAAGAGCACCGGACACAACACCGACAGCGCAGGCTTCGCCAAGGCCTACGCCACCGTCCTTCCCGACACCAACCCCGAACGCGTGGTTCTCATCGGCGCCGGCGGCGCGGGAGCCGCCGTGGCGCACGCCTTGCTGAGTATCGGCACCACCAGCCTGGCCGTCATCGACACCGACCTGCCCCGCGCCCAGCACCTCGCCGCCAGGCTCACCACACACCACGGACCACACCGCAGCATCACTGCACACCCGCCCCACGACATCGCAGGCGTCCTCACACAGGCAGACGGCCTGGTCCACGCCACCCCCACCGGAATGGCTGCCCACCCAGGTCTGCCCCTGCCCGAAGAACTCCTCACCGCCGACCTGTGGGTCGCCGACATCGTCTACCGGCCCCTGCAGACCCCTCTGCTCACGGCAGCTCAAGCGCGCGGCTGCCGCACCATGCACGGAGGGCACATGGTCGTCCACCAAGCCGTCGACGCCTTCCGCCTGTTCACCGGCACGGAAGCCGACACCACCCGCATGCTCCGCCACCTCGACCAGCTCATCCTCGAGGAGAGCGGCACGACCCGGGGCCGGCTTCCGGCACAGTGATGCCGAGAGCTCCCATGCACGAACCGAAGAACAGTCCCCCTTCGGACACACAACCGTCACCGCCCGACGGGCGCCGGCGCGACGCCCAGCGCACCAGGGCGGAGATCCTCTCCGTAGCCCGCGAGGAATTCACCCGCAACGGATACGCCGGTGCCCGCATGGACGAGATCGCTGCCCGGACACGCACCACCAAGCGGATGATCTACTACTACTTCGGCAGCAAGGAACGCCTCTTCACCACAGTCCTGGAACAGGCGTACGCGCAGATCCGCCATGCAGAGCAGGCCCTGGACATCGAGCACCTGGAGCCGACCGCGGCCATTCGCCGTCTCGCTGAGCTGACGTTTGATCATCATGAGGCTCATCCGGACTTCATCCGGCTCGTGAGCATCGAGAACGTCCACGAGGCGGCCCACATCACCGGTTCGACATCGGCATCAGCAGCCAATGCGCGGGCAGTGGAGGTGACGGCCCGGATACTGGAGGCCGGTCGAGCGGCGGGCGTGTTCACCGCCGAGGTTGACGCCCTGGACGTCCATATGGTGATCAGCTCGTTCTGCTTTTTCCGCGTGGGGAACCGGCACACCTTCGGCGCGATCTTCGGCCGGGACATGACCGATCCAGCGCTGCACACGAAGTACCGGGCCATGATTGGCGACATGGTGGTCGCCTATCTGGCGAAGGGTTCACTTCCGCACCCCGTCTGAGCCAGCTGGTACCTGCGTCGCCCGCTGCCGAAGCTGGAAGCGGTTGCTTCCTGAAGACACCTTGACGCCAGACGTCATAGCGCCGACGATCGCTGTCGGTACTATTAACTATCTAGTGCGTTAACTCGTCTCTGTCTCGTCGGCCGAGCCTCCAGCCCGCCCGCACTCCCTACGGATCCGCTACCGGGACGCAGGATCCGACGGCCACCCTGCGCTGCCGACTGTCCCGATCGCCGAGCATCAGGATGGTGACCCTGTGACCTTCCCCGCCCGTCTCATCGCAGTGGTCAGCTCCGGGACGCGCCCGTCACTCACCTCTGCCCTGTGTGCCCGCGAGGCCGCCCGCCAAGGCCAGCAGATGCTCTGTGTCGGCCTCACCCTCAACCCGCATCACGCAGGCAGCGAGGATGTCGGAGACCTCCTCAAGGCCGCACGCCCTCTCGGCTTCGCGGGCCTTGACATCACCGGCCCCTTCCAAGAGCTGGTGACAGAGAACCTTGACGAACTCGCTCCCGAAGCACGCAGTCTTGGCGCCGCCAACATCGTCGTCTTCCAGGACGGCCGCACCATCGGCCACAACACCGAAGTCACCGGGTTCGCCAAGTCCTTCGCCTGTGGCCTGTCCGAAGTGCCAGCCCGGCGGGTCGTCCAGCTTGGCACGGGACGGGCCGGCGCAGCCGCTGCCCACGCTCTGCTGACGCTCGGCACAGGGCAGCTCACCGTTGTCGACAGCGACCCCGCGCGTGCCATCGTGTTCACCCGCAAGCTCAACCAGGAGTTCGGCAATGCGCGCGCCACGGCAGCCCACCTCGATGATCTGCCCGGCGCCGTTGCCCATGCCGACGGCATGGTTAACGCCGTGCCTTTGGGGGCCTGTTCCGAGGTTGTCTTGCGACCGGGGGTGCTGCACTCAGGTCTGTGGGTGACGGAAGCAGCGCACCATCCGCAAGGGACAGATCTGCTACAAGCGGCCGCTGCGGCGGGCTGCCGGACTCTTCGCGGTGGCCATACGGCTGTTTTCCAGGCATCCGACAGCCTTCGTCTCCTCACCGGCCTGGAGGCCCGTACCGACCGGCTACTTGCTGATGTCGATTTCCTCCTGGGCGACAGGACCGAAGGGAGAGCCGCAACGGATGCCTCTGTGCCGATGTGATGGGTCGAGGCGGATGGGCCCCGGCTCAGGACACCCATTGACACTCCGATAGTCCCCTGCGTGCGGGTGGCGCGCAGTCGTCGGCGTCAGTTCGCGGGAAGAAGGCGGCCCGCGTGTTGTGCGGCGAGGCGGATGGGGGCGTTGGGGGCGCCGTAGCCGCGGTAGGTGTCGCGTTGGACGATCTCGAAGAAGACGCTTCCCACCGTTTCGGTGTAGCAGTGCAGGAAGGTGCCGTGGGCGTCGCGATCGTAGAGGATCCCCAGTTCGCGATAGGTCGCCAGTTCGTCGGGGGAGAGGGCGAAGCGGGCCGCGAGGTCGTCGTAGTAGTTCGCGGGTACGGCTAGGAGGCGGCCGCCCGCGGCGCGGATGTGGTGGGCCGTGGCGAGCAAGTTGTCCGTGGCGAGGGCTATGTGCTGGGCATGGGCGGTGCGGTCGCCGGTGGGGGTAGGCCCGACGCTCAGCACGATGCGGACGCTGCCGTCCGCGGTGGTGACGGCGCGGCTGCGGAGCAGGCCGTAGGGGTCGGCGACATCGATGCTCTCTTGTGGGTGGAGACCGAGGACGCCGCGGTGGAAGAGCGCGGCCTCGTCGAAACGGTGCCACGGCTGCGTGAGCGCGAGGTGGTCGATGCGCTGGATGCCCGTGCCCTTGGCTTCGATTGCGTCGAGGGGCGGGAAGTCGCCGAGCCAGCCGTTGGCGCTGGCGGGGCCGGTGGCCGCGAAGAACAGCTCGGTGCCGTCCGGCGCGGCCACCGCGTCGAGCGGTGCGTCCTCGGGGGCGCGGCGGCGCGGCAGGACGGGAGCGAGCATCGCCTCGGCACGCGCGGTGGCGCGGGCGGGGTCGGGAGTCTCCAGGCCGATGGCGGCAAGCGTGGGAGCCTGGCCCTCCCGTCCCGTCGCCGAGGCGGAGTTGAGCAGGATACGGGCCTCGCCTTGCTGCCACAGTTCGACGGGCTTGCCGCGGTGCCGTGCGGTGCGGGTGAAACCGAGTATGCCCAGCAGCGTGGCGACCGGTTCGGTGTCGGGGGTGACGAGTTCGGCGAAGGCGACACCGGTGAGGGCCGGAGGAGTGGGCGGGAAGGCGGTGCCGACGGCTTCCTGCAGCAGCCGCAGTGAGCGCTGGGCGTCAACAGCAGTGCGACCCGCGTCGGCCTGACGGAAGACGTCGTTGAAGACCTCCAGGGAGAGCGGGCCGTGGTACCCGGCGCGCAGGACGTGCCCGACCAGGCCGGGGAGGTCGAAGCCACCCTGGCCGGGGAAGCACCGGTGGTGGCGACTCCAGTGGAGGGCGTCCATGGCCATGAGCGGGGCGTCCGCGAGCTGGAGGAAGAAGATCTTCTCGCCGGGGATGTCCTCGATGCCCTGGGGGTTCGAGCCCCGGGCCAGGATGTGGAAGCTGTCCAGGCACACGCCGAGGGCGGGGTGGTCGGCGGCTTCGACGATGCGCCAGGCGTGGTCGTAGGTGTTGACGTGGCGTCCCCACGCCAGGGCTTCGTAGGCGACCTTGATGCCGTGCTCCTGCGCCAGCTCCGCGAGCCTGCGCAACTGGTCGGCGGCGAGCGCGTCGTCGTCCGCCGTGAGCGGGGAGACGCTGGAGCAGACCAGGATCGTGTCGGTGCCGAGCTCCCGCATGAGCCGGAACTTGTGCTCGGCGCGGCGCAGGTTCCGGGTGAAGGTGTCCTCGGGCACCGCCTCGATGTCGCGCATGGGCTGGTAGAGGTCGATGGACAGGCCCAGGTCGGCGGCGCGGGACCGGATCTCTGCGGGGGAGAGAGGGGCGGCGAGCAGGTCGTTCTCGAAGATCTCCACACCGTTGAATCCGGCGCGGGCGGCCGCGTTGAGCTTCTCGGTGAGGGGGCCGCTGAGCGAGACGGTGGCGATGGACGTGCGCATGGGCTTCTCCTGGGTGCCTGTGGTGTCCCGGTTCTCTCAGTTCCTGGCGTCTGCCGTTCCGGTGGCCAGTTCCGTGATGTCCGCGAGCATCCGGGCGGTGTCGGGTTCGCGGCCGGTGAAGAGCCGGAAGGCGTCTGCGGCCTGGAAGACCGCCATGCCGCCTCCGTCGAGCGTGAGGCAGCCCAGCGCGCGGGCGGTGCGCAGCAGTTCGGTCTCCAGCGGCCGGTAGACCACCTCGGCGACCCACAGTGCCTGGCGCAGCAGCCTGGCCGGCAGCGGCATGCCGGGGTGGGTGGCCATGCCGGTGGGGGTGGCGTGCACCAGGCCGTCGGCACTGGCCATGAGGGCGGGCAGCGCGCCGGGTGCGGCAGCGATCGCACGGCTGGGGCCGAAGTGCCGGTTGAGGGAGGCGGCGAGGTGCGCCGCGCGGTCGGCGAGCGCGTCCACGACGGTGAGGCGTTCGGTGCCGAGGGTGAGCAGGGCATGGGCGACGGCGGCGCCGGCTCCACCCGCGCCGAGCTGTACGACGCGTTCCATGGCGGCGTCGGGCAGGCCGATCGCGAAGGAGGCGGCGAAGCCGGTCACGTCGGTGTTGTGGCCGGTGGTGCGGCCGTTCTCGAAGACCACGGTGTTCACCGCGCCGAGGGCCTGGGCCTGCGGGGAGAGCGCGTCGAGGTGGTCGACGACCAGTTGCTTGCAGGGGTGGGTGATGTTCAGCCCGTCGTATCCGGTGTCACGGGCGGCGCGCACGATGGCGCCCACGGCTGCGGGCCGGATCCCGAGCGTGTCCAGGTCGAGCAACCGGTAGAGGTAGCGCAGGCCCTGGCGGTCCGCCTCGCGCTGGTGCAGTGCGGGGCTGAGGGAGGGGCCGATGCCGGAGCCGATCAGGCCGACGAGATACGAGTCCTGGGGCACCTTGACTCCTCCACATAATGTACGGACTAGTACGTTACTAATATCAGGGCGTGGCGTAGCAGGGAAGGCCAAGGGGTGCGGCGGCCCCTCTACAATCGCGGACACAAGACCGAGCGAAGGAAGCGGATGGCCACTGCCGAACAGCCGGTGCGGGCGGGCGGGCGCACGCGCGACGCCGCCCGCACGCAGACCGAGATCCTCGACGTGGCCACCGAGGAGTTCGCCCGCGCCGGCTACGCCGGGGCCCGAGTAGACGAGATCGCCGCCCGCACCCGCACCACCAAGCGGATGATCTATTACTACTTCGGCGGCAAGGAGCAGTTGTTCACCGCCGTGCTGGAGCGCGCGTACTCCGTCATCCGGCAGGCCGAGCAGGATCTCGACGTCGACCACCTCGACCCGGTGGCCGCCATCCGCAGGCTCGCCGAACTCACCTTCGACCACCACGAGGCGCACCCGGACTTCATCCGGCTGGTCAGCATCGAGAACATCCACGAGGCCGAGCACATGGCCGCCTCGGAGCAGCTCAGCGCACTCAGTTCGCCCGCCATCGACGTGCTCCGCCGGATCCTGGCGGCCGGTCGCAGGTCCGGTGTGTTCGCGGCCGACATCGACGCCGTCGACCTGCACGCGATGATTAGCTCCTTCTGCTTCTTCCGGGTCGCCAACCGGCATACCTTCGGTGCCCTGTTCGACCGCGACCTGGTCGCCGCCGATCGCAGGGAGCACTACCGGACGATGCTCGGCGACATGGTGGTCGCCTATCTGACGGCGCAGCACCCGGCCGGCTGATCGTCCCTGCGCGACCCCTTGACACCCGGCAGAGGCTGCCCCAACATCCGTAGCCACCCGCTATTAACTATCCAGTGGGTTAATAGCCGGGGTCTTCGTCCGCGCCCCGGCTGGTCCCTCCCGAAGGAGCCCGCCGTGACCGTCCCCGCAGCCCATCAGGGCCAGCCGCGCAAGGCCGCACTCGCGGCCTGGATCGGCAGCGCGCTGGAGTACTACGACTTCTTCATCTACGGCAGCGCCGCCGCGCTGATCTTCCCGAAGGTCTTCTTCGACGAGTCCGACCCGGCCACGGCGACCCTGCTCTCGCTCGCCACGTTCGGAGTCGCCTACGCCGCCCGCCCCTTCGGCGCGCTCTTCCTCGGCCACTTCGGGGACCGCCTCGGACGCAAGCGGATCATGCTCTTCACGCTGCTGCTGATGGGCCTGTCGACCTTCCTCATCGGCTGCCTGCCCACCCGCGCGCAGATCGGCGGCGCGGCCCCGGTGCTCCTCGTCCTGCTCCGCGTCCTCCAGGGCATCTCCGCCGCCGGGGAGCAGGCCAGCGCCAACTCGATGACGCTGGAACACGCACCGCCGCACCGCCGTGGCTACTTCACCAGCTTCACCCTCAACGGCACGCAGGCCGGGCAGCTGCTGGCCACCCTCGTCTTCATCCCCGTCGCCGCCCTCCCCGAGGGCCAACTCCTCACCTGGGGCTGGCGGATTCCGTTCTGGCTGAGCGTCGCGGTCGCCGTCGTCGGCTGGTTCATCCGCCGCGACGTCGAGGAGACCCCCGCCTTCGTGCGGCAGGCCGCGGCGGCCGAGGGCGTCGCCAGGCTGCCGCTGCTCGTCCTCCTCCGCGACCACTGGGCGGACGTCCTGCGAGTGGTCGCAGGTGCCCTCGTCGCGTCCGTGAGCACCATCTTCACCGTGTGGGCGCTGGCCTACGCGACCGGTGACGCGGTGGGCCTGGGCCGCTCCGACATGCTGTGGGTCGGCGCCCTGGCCAACCTCGTCGCCCTCGGCGCCATCCCGCTGTGGGCCCACCTCTCCGACCGCGTCGGCCGGCGTCCCGTCTACCTGGCCGGCGCGGCCGGCAGCGCCGTGATGATGGCCGCCTACCTGTGGGCCATCTCCACCGGCTCGTACCCGCTGGTCCTGGTCTTCGGCGTGCTCGCCTTCGGCGTCGTCTACAGCGCCGCTAACGGCGTGTGGCCGTCCTTCTACGGCGAGATGTTCCCCACCCGCGTCCGCCTGTCGGGCATGGCGATCGGCACCCAGATCGGTTTCGCCATCGCCGGGTTCGCGGTCACCTTCGCCGCACAGATGGCCGGACCCGACGGCGATGACTGGGGCGCAGTCGCGCTGTTCACCGCCGCCCTGTGCGTGCCCCCGGTGCTCGCCGCCCTCACCGCCCGCGAGACCCACAAGGTACCCACCGAACGACTCGGCCTACACGACCCCCACCCCATATCCAGCCGGATAACGGTCGAGGTCTGACCCGCCTGCCCTCCACCCGGCGGCGAGGCTGGCCTCGCGGCTGCCGGAAACGTCGTCTCTGGCCTGGCCGGGGAACACCCCATATGGAAGTCTTTGGTTTGTTTCGGCATTACGGCCCTCCCGTGCGCCGGAGCGGCGGCAGCAGCATTGGGGCGGGTGGTTACGGGCGCCCCAGCACCTTCAGTGCTTCGCGGTCGTTCATCCTCGCGCTCGTTGCCGTACGCAGCGGCGGTGTCGATGTGCCGGTAGCCCAGTTCGAGCGCGGCCGTGACGGCGGCCCGGGTCTCGTCCGGCGGGGTCTGGAAGACGCCGAGTCCGAGGGCGGGCATCTGGACGCCGTTGTTCAGGGTGAGGTCTTGAGGGTGGCCTGCGACGGCATGATGAGGGTCAGGGCGGCTGTCACGTCCGGTGGTAGTCGCAGCCCCCCGCGGCAACCCCGTTCCCCTCGCCGAAGCCAGACGTCGCGACAGCCTCGACAAGCGCGCCCGCGTCCTGACCGCCATCACCGCTCTCGAGAAGGAAGGACAGCCGGTCACCTTCGCCGCCGTCCGCCGAACCGCCCGCGTCTCCTCCTGGCTCACCTACGCCCCCGGCGTGCGCGAGCACATCGAAGCCGCTCAACTCCGCCAAGCCCGCATTACCACCAGCCCGGCCCAGCCAGGAAACCCGCCCACCGTCATCAGCCTGCGCGCGGAACTCGAACTCGCCCGCGAAGAGATCAAGGAGTTACGCGCGGAACGCGACCGGCTCTGCGACGCCCTGCGCCACCAGCTGGGCCGGCAGCTCGACGCTCTGCACAGCCCCGACCTGGCCGCCAAAGCCGACGAACTGGCGCGTCAAAACGTGCACCTCACCAGCCAGCTCCAACAGGCTTCAGCAGCGCAGACCGCGGCCGAGGCCCGCATCTCAGCCCTGGAGGAAGACCTGGCCGCCACCCGTACCAGCCTCCGCAGAATGATCCGCGACGAGAACCTGAGATGACTCATCACGCCCAGCGCCTGCCGCTCACGTGCCGCTGGCGCCCAGCCTTCTACCGATGTTGCCGGAGCCACCGCACCAGGCCCTGGCCAACCGGGAGAAGCACCCGCTGGTGCTCGGGCGTGAATGCCTTGATGTCGATCACGACGGAACGGTAGTGCTCGTGTCGGCGAGGTTCAACGGGGTTACCCAGGGCCTGGCGAGCAAGAGAGCGCAGACCGGGACGGGTCTCGGCTCGCCCTCGGATGGCGTTAACGGTCTGATTTGGCACCACTTTCCCGACCCGAGTTTGCCCCACCCCTCGACGTGCGGCTGGGACGCTCGGAGTAGCTCTCCGTATGGGGGCGATACCGAGTGGTGTCCTCGAAGGAAGAGCTGTTCCTGCTGATCCATCGCGACTCGTGGCGGGAGGGGCTGTCGGTCCGCGCCCTCGCGTGGAAGTACGGCGTGCACCGGCGGCTGGTGCGCGAGGCCCTGTGCTCGGTGGTGCCGCCGCCACGGCGGATACCGGAGGAGGCATTCCCCGAGGCTGGAGCCGTTCAAGAAGACGATCCACCAGTGGCTGCTGGACGATCTGGTGGCTCCGCCGAAGCAGCGGCACACCGTCCAGCGGATCCTGGCCCGGCTTCAGCATGAGCTGGGGGCGGAGATGACCAGTGTCGGGCCCGGCCGCGGGGGGGGGGCGGGCGGAACCGCGAACGCCCCACCCACCCCCCCCGCCGCTTGGTGCCGCACGACATTTATTATTAGGGGGTGGTGGTGTTTATTATCGGGCGGGCCGCCGGCGGGCCGCCCGCCCCCCACGCTACCGGCTACGCCCACTCCACGCCCAGCCTGCGCAGCGCGTTCAACTGCTCCTGGCTGAGCTTGTCCCGCCGCTGCTTGGTGTTGGCGATCCATACGCCGAGCCGGACTGCTACCGGCTCTGCTTCGTCGTCGACAGCGATGGGTTCGCTGCACCCTCGCGGCACTGGCCGGTGTGGGCCTTCGCGTTCGATCCATTGTGCAAGGGCGGTCAGGCCGCGTTGGAAGGCCTGCTGTGCCTTGGCCGACGGCTCTATCCCAGCGCCTTGCCCGGCCGGGGGAGGGGTGGCTTGTTCGGCGGGCGTGATGCCGAGTGCGGTGAGTCGGTGCTGCTGTTCGGTGCTGAGCTGCGCCCAGCCCGTGGACTGCCGTACCAGCCACGCCCCAAGATCATCGCCCTCGTACCGCACTCCGGGTTCGATGCCGGCAACGGAGTGGTCGGCTTCGGTCTTCGCGAGGTCGCGGAGGATGGCGTAGTGGCGTTGCCAGTCCAGGGGCCAGGGGCAGTTCCAGTCGGGATCGATCGCGGCCAGCTGCGCTGCCCGGGCTGCTGCCCGTGCGCGGTCTTTGCCGAGGCCGTCTTTGCGGCGAAGGTTGGCCAGGTGCTGTCCGATGGGTACGGGGCGGGTCTGGCCGTCTGGGCCGTCGCTCCAGACGGCGTCCTGTCTCGGGGCCAGATGCCCGTGAGCGCGGTGGAATGCACGGAACGTGGCGAGTTTGGTTTCCCAGGCTTGGTCACCGGGTTCCCAGACCATGCCGGCTTCCGGTTCGTCGAGGAGTTTCCTGCGGCGTTCTTCGAGTTCTCCTGCTCGGAGTGCTCGTCGTTGCTGGTTGACCCAGCGTCCGAGCGGGAATCGGGTCACGCCGAGTTCGACTTCGGTGTCGTAGGGGACGGCGTGCAGGCCGGTGATGCCTTTCTCCTGGCGCCACCTGCGCAGTGCCTGGTAGCCCTCGAGCCAGACCAGGGATTCGGGGCGGTAGACACGGGTGCGCAGGAACGCGGCGATGGTGGCGGGGTCGCGGGGGGTGGCGAAGTTCAGCAACGCCGACTCCGCCGCGCCCGTACCCTCCGCGCCCTGTTCTTGGTCCCCGCCGCCGGATCCGCCTCCTGCCGCGGCACCGGCGGTGCCGATGATGCGGCCGTCCGCGTCTCGCAGGACGTGTACGGTGCGGGCTCCGCTGCTCAGCGCACGCGAAGCGAGCTGCTCCACGAGTCGTTCGTCGTGACTGCGCAGTCCCTGGAGTACGGCGACCAGGGGCCGGAACGACGCGGAGGCGATCATGTCGGTGGGGTTTTCGCCGGGCTGGAGGAAGACGGGGACGATGATCCGGGCGACCTTCGCTCGGCCGTCGGGGTTGGGCCTGAGGGCGCGGCCGATGTTCTGGACGATTTCGACTTGTGAGCCGCGGGTATCGGCGAAGCAGATGGCTTCGACGCCTCGTTCGCCGGTGATGTCGACTCCCTCGCCGAGGACCCGGACCGAGGCGAGGAATGCCCGGTGGACCCGCTTGCCGTCCGCGTCGGTGCCGTTTGCGAACTGCCGCAGCACCTCGCGCCGCTCGGCGACCAGATGGTCCCCACATAGCCACCCAGCCCAGACGCGGTCCGGGGGTACGTGGCGGTCCGCGGCGAGGTCGTAGAAGCCGGCGTCGATCGGCGACGCCGGCAAAGCCCCGGCTTCGGCCAGGGCGTGCTTGGACGGTTCGCTCCCATAGAGTTCGGCTGCGGTTTCCGGGAGTTTGGCCGCGAACGCGGCGGCCTCTTCGACGCGCTGGTGGAACGTCATGACCGTGCGGAGGTTGTGGGCGGCTGCGTGTTCCAGCAGGGCGGCTTGCAGCAGGGCGAGGCGACGGCCCCGCATGGCTTCCTCGGAGGCTCCCAGGGTGAGGTCGGGGTCCTGGATTTCCAGGACGTCGATCTCGAACGGGGCGAGGATGCCCCGCTCCACTGCCTCTGACAGCCCGAGTTCGAAGATCCATTCCCCGTAGCGGCCGGCCGGGTCGGAGACCATCGAGGCGATCTCCAGCTCGGTCCCGTCCTTGCCCACGGGTGGCCGGGGCGCGGCCAGGATCCGCGGAGTCGCGGTCATGTACATCCGGAAAGCGACCGGGATGCGGGTGTTGTCGTGGATTGCAGCCCAGGGCCTCCCCAGATCCCCGGCGGTGCCGTGCGCCTCGTCCACAATGGCGAGGTCGAACGGGACCAGCCGCTGCCCGTACAGGCGCTGCCCGCCGGCCAGTGCAGCCTCCAGCGGCCCGCGCACCCGTCCACCACCTGTGACGTCCTCGAGGTCGTCCCGGTCCACCAGGGAGGCGTACGTGGCGAACACGACCACGGGCCCGGTACCGGCCCACAGCGCGAGCTGGATGGGGTTCGTGGTGGTCCGCACCTCCAACTGCTCCAGCAGCTCGTCACCCTCCAGCGAGCAGACGCCGACCATGGGCCCGCGGTGCCCGACCCGGCGCCAGGCCTGCGCGGTCTGCACGAGCAGGTCGAGGGTGGGCACCATGACCAGGATCCGGCCGTCCCTGAACAGATCCAGCGCAGCCCATGCGGCGGTGATGGTCTTCCCCGATCCGGTGGCGGACACCAGCGTGGCCCGCGCCCCGTCGTCGGGGACGGGGGAGCGTGCGGGGAATCCCGCCCACTGCCGGATCCGCGCGTTCGCCTCGACCTGGTGCTCACGCAGCCGGACGCTCTTCACGCCTGCTCCTCCTCCTGAGCCGGTTCCACGGCCACCGCCGCCTGCGCCCTGTTCCCGCCCCCACGCGCTGCTCGTGCAGGTGGCGAGAGCCAAGGCGTCCGGTGTGACACCGTACCGGCCAGTCTCCGGCCACGGGCCGGCCTGCGGCCCGTCCGCCGCTCTCGGGTGTCGCGCGCGTTCGGGAAGCGGCACGGGAGCGTACCCGGACCCCCCTGTGGTGTCCTGCTGCACCGTGAACGGAAGACCCCGCGTGCCGGATGTGAACGTCCGGATCCCCGTTCGGCCGCCGACACGCCCGGGGCGGATTCGAACGAGGAGACCTTAAGGCCAACCTGGCCTGAGCCGAGTCGATCGACGACGAAGCCTTCACCGCCTAAGGCCTCGACGACCCCACGATCGCCGCGCTGCGCTCCTGGGCTGCGCAGAAGGGGTTCCTCCGGCACGATCCCTATTGGGATTGCGACATGTACCGCCACACGGCGTGCTCCAAGCCGGCGCGGTCATGTCCGAGGAGATCGGCAGTCTCTTCGTACACCGCCCGTAGCTCCCCATAGCCCGGGCCCGTGACTCCGGCCTGGGCGGCGAAGGCGCGCAGGTGCACGTCGACGGCGATCTGGGAACGGCCGACGAGGTTCCCGAGATAGTCCACGCTTTTTGGCCCCACGCCCTTTATCTTCCGCAGGGCGTCACGGTTGGCCTGCTGGCCGAGCCATGCGTGGAGCTCGTCGCGGGTGTCGACGCGCCTCGTGACCAGGAGGTCGGTGAGGGCGTGGGCGGTGGCGACCCGGCGGGGGCTGTTGAAGTCCATGGCGGTGGCGAGGTCTTCGGTGGCCAGACGTGCCTGGAAGCCCTGGACGGTTGCGGCGTCGGGCCAAGCGGCCTGGAGCCGGATCAGCCGCGGCCAGATCGTCGATTTGTACCTGCGGCGGGCGTGGAAGCTGGCGTCGCAGATCACGGCGCCCATGTGCGTCCAGCCGCGAGGCGGGAGGAACGGGCCGTCGCCGAGGGCGGCCCGCACGTGGGCGGTCAGGCGCTGCACCGGGCTGTGTACGGTCACCGGCCCATGATGGCGGCCGGCCGGGCCCGCAAACCCGGGAACACCGAAAGCCGGGGAGGGGAAGAGGAACCGGCGCCGGGGCGCTGCCGGGCGGGAGGGCCGCCGAGTGACGAGGGACAGACGGCAAGTATCGCAACTATGATAGTTCGGGCACGGTGGCCTCCATGGAGACGAGGACATACATGACAATCGACCTCCGTAAGGCCACGGGGGAGATCCTTGACCGCACCCGGATCGCGGGTGAGGCGGCCGCGATCACGCGCAAGGGGAAGACGGTGGCCCATCTGGTGCCCGCCGAATGGTTCGAGCAACACCAGCAACAGGCCGCACGGCAGGCGGCCTCCGACGTCGGCCACGACGCGGCCTGAAGCGCCAGGCAGGAAGACCGGGAGCCCTGACTTCATGACTGCTCAGCCAGTGTATTTCGATGGACCCGGGGGAGAAGAACCCCAGGTTCCATTGATGCCCGAACGGACACCGCAAGCCCTGCGTCTGGCGATCCAGGAGCACGCCCCGCATCTCCTGCCGGACTTCGAGTCACATTGGCACCAGGCGATCGGGGACGCTTTCAACCTCACCCCTGTGCCGGCGTTCATTCGGCTGTGGTGGACCCAGTACGCCATCGCTCGCGACCCCCGCCTGGCAGCACACCTTCACCGTCTCGAGGCCCGCGCCGCGAAGTCCGAGGACCCCGAGGAGTCGGCCATTCTCCTGGCCGAGTACAGCCGCCTGCGGCGTGAAGCGGCGACTGTGAAGCCTGGCCAGTGACGGACGACCTCCCGCAGCCGCCCTGGCAGATGGACCGGACCGCTGAGGCACGACAGGAATTCGACGCCCGCCGACGGTCGGCAACTCGTCCTGGCCGCCCGCGCGGAACTGATCACCGCCCCGGACCCCTACTACCGAGGGATCGACGCCGACGATCACGTGCGCCCCCTTGCCTCCATTAGCCCCGGCGGACCCCACATCGCCGATCTCGCCGGCGGCCGTGGATGGCTTGTCTACACCTTCATCCGCCGCCACGCCGAACCCCAGATCACCATCACTGACGTCTTCTGGACCTGACAGGCCGTGAGCTGACGGCGCGTACCCGCCCGGCGGGAAGCTGCCGTTGCCCTCGCTGAGGGAGTTGCAGCAGGGGTGGGGGATCGCTGTGGCGACCGGGCAGAAGGTACGGCGCCCACTACGCGGGACGGCCTGGCCGTCATGCACCCGTGGCTGGGCGTGTTCGTCACGAAGCCGCCAAGCCGGGGCGCTGACCGCGGGTACTGTCCCGAACAGACTGGGCGGCGCATCTGCGCAGGTCAGCGAAAACTACTGTGCCGCTATGAAATCCATCCCGTGGGTCATTTGTACTGCCGTGCTCGGCCTGGCGATTGTCGCCGTGGTCGCAGTCATGGCCTTGCTCTACTTCGATGGCCGGAACAGTGCCCTCGACGTGCTCATCGTTTCTGCGCCCATTCTCGTTGGTCTCGGGTTCGGTGTGTCCGGCGCCTGGCGAAGAGCCAAGGGCACCCGGTCCGCACCCCGGACGCCGCTCAGTGCCTGGGGCAAGGTTTTGTGGAATGTTCTCGCGCTGTTTCTGTGTTTCTGGGCTCTTGTCTTTTTCATAACGGTCGGCAAGGTTCATGACCCGGCCATGACGGTCATGTGCTTCGTGCTTGCAGGCGCCTTTGTGTGGGGTGCCGTACGGGCCTGGAAGAGGATCGGCGTGACCGGCCAAACTCAAGAGCCTGGCCGTCCTTACAGCGCTCGCGACCTCAAGACGGGCGAATGGGCGAAGTGGGACCGAAGGCAGGGATAGCCCCGGAGATACGGACGCGCTTCCGCCGTCCCGAAGGACAGCGGGGGCGCTCCACGGCCGCTACGCCACGTCGTCGCCGAAGGCCACGTCAGACGGATCAAAGGGTCCGCGCGCACCGATTTTCGTGCGCCCCGGCGGGAAGCCCACGGGTTCACGACATCCTGCAGGGGCTTCGAGCTGAATCCACCCGTCGTCCCGCCTTTGCCACAGGCCCGATGGGTTCGGTCATGCAGGCAGTCGCGGCTCGATCAGTCCCCTGGCCGAAGCCGCTCACGAGCCGCCTTTAGCCTGTGGTCATAGTCAGGCGCGAACAGCTCAGGAAGTGCCTTATCGAGCGTTCCGGCGATCCGATGGATCGGTGCCCAGACCGCCGGATCGTCGGCAACGCGGCTGAGGTCCCTGCCAGGCCATGGCTGCGCCGTACGATCTTGGCCTCTCCAGTGCCGTGGCCGGCGTCGGCACCGCGTGCCCGGGACCGTTCGAACGGTTCGGGAAGGCGGGGCCGGTCGAGGCGGAATTGCGATTGCCTCGTGCCCGGCCTGCTGGGCATCCTGCGGGGATGCGCTTCTCGATCAACGTGCCCAACTTCGGGGACTTCGCGGACCCCCGCAACGTCGCGACCGCGGCGGCCGCCGCTGAGCAGGCCGGCTGGGACGGGTTCTTCGTGTGGGACCACATATTGCACCGGCGGCATCAGGGACGTCCCTTCGGCGACCCCTGGATGCTGCTGACCGCCGCCGCGCTGGCGACCTCCCGGATACGGCTGGGCACCCTGCTGACGCCGGTTCCTCGTTACCGTCCGCAGCAACTCGCCCGCCAAGTGGTCACGCTGGACCACCTCAGTGGCGGCCGGGTGATCTTCGCCGCGGGCCTGGGTGGTCCGGTCGAGGACGAGTACGCGAGTTTTGGCGACACCGCCGAGCCGCGCGTCCTGGGCGAGCGCCTTGACGAAGGACTGGAGGTGCTCAGGCGCTTCTGGTCGGGCGAGCCGGTCGACCACCACGGCCGGCACTACGAGGTGCGGGACGTGACACTCCTGCCCGCCACCGTGCAGCAGCCCGCTCCGCCGGTCTGGATCGGCGGGTTCTGGCCGCGTCGGGCGCCCATGCGGCGGGCCACGCGCTGGGACGGCGCGGTGCCGCTGTTCGAGACGGCCCGGCATGGTCAGGTGCCGGACGTGGCGGAGGTGCAGGAGCTGGTCAGCTTTGTGCGCAAGCACCGTACGGCCGGGATCGAGCCCCCCTTCGAGTTCGTGCTCGGCGGTGCGACGCCCCTGGACGCGGCGAAGGCCAGGGACGTGATCGGGCCACTGCGGGACGCGGGCGCCACGTGGTGGGACGAGCGGCAAATCCAGAGCAGCCCGGACCTGGACCACCTGCGCCCGGTGCTGCGACGCATCGAGGCGGGCCCGCCGTCGGTCTGACAGCGCCTGCGCGCATTCTCGCCGAATCCGTGGTCCCGGAACGAGTTGTGCGTGCCACGCGTGACGGGAATGCCCTCAGTACGACCCGTGCCGCTCGGGGTAGGGCCATGCCACAGGCGGGACAGGCCGACCTCCCCGAGGCGTTGACGTCCGTATGCCGTTTCCTACTGCCCGGCGGACAGAGCCGGGGGCGGGCCGTCGGCGATTGAGGGTTGGTGTGGTCTGGGCTGCACGCGCCGTCGGCGTTGTGTTCCGGACGCGGTGGGGCAGGTACCTGGCGGTCGTGGTGACATACGTGTGGCCTAGTCTCATCGCTGGCCACATGGCCGGGGTACGGATGCCTTTCGGATTACCCTTCCGCGCCGGGCCAGGTCTCCCCGGGAAGTCGGGGAGACCTGGTGCCAAGCGACGGGAGCTCTCCATTCCCCGCGCACGCAGCCGCCTCGACCTCGGTGTCCTGGAATGGATCCACCAACACCCCGCGCCGCCTGCCGCCGCGCCAAATCCCGCTCGACCCGCTCCACCTTCCGCGCACGCTCCGCATCCTGCCGCTTCTTCTCCTGCTGCGCCGCCACCGACCGCTGCGCCTGCCCCCGCTCCTGCTTGGCCGCTTCCCGCTCCTTACGCAGGCGCTTCTGCTCCGCGGCACGGGCTTGGCGGGCCTCTTCCTGCTGCAGGCGCTTTTCCTCGGCGGCCTTGGCCTTCTTCGCGTCCTGGTAGGCCTGCAACAACTGAGCGGTCAAGGACTTCGCGCGAGCCACGGCGCCCCCCTCAGACCCGTCGTGAGGTCACACTCACGACCTGGAGTCTCGATCGAACCGAGAACGGTGCATGTTCGATTGCTCCACCTTCGATGTCCTGTTGTGAGAAGGCGTAGAGGTCGCGGTCCGACAGGTCCCGGTCCTGTAATGCGGCGTGGTCGTCCTGCCACTGCTTCGTCAGCCGGGTCACGGTCGCCGCGGACAGGCCCGCCGCTCCGCCGAGGAACTGCTCGAGTGCCGGGACGCAATCGCCGGTGGACAGGCCGTGCAGATACAGCAGCGGCAGCACCTCGGAGATCTTCGGCGACTTACGGCACCAGGGCGGCAGGATCCTGGAGGAGAACCGCTTGCGCTCCCCGGTGGCCTCGTCCACCTGCCGGTCGTTCACCCGCGGCGCCTTCACCTCCACCGGCCCGGCCGCGGTGACCACGGTCCGCACCTGGTGGTATCCGTTGCGCACCACCAGGCGGCAGCCTCCGCGACGTGGTCGACCAGGTGAACCGGCGCCTGCGCCAGATGTGTCCAGACTGCGACCACGACCAGGAAGGAGGCGATGAAGAGTGAGCAGCAACGCGACCCTAGCGCTCGTCGTCCTCGGCATCGTCACCTGGCTGACCGTTGTCGGCGTCGTCGGGATCCGGGCGGTCGTGGAGATCGTTCGGGTCCGTGCAGGCGCCCCGAAGAGCTGGTAGCCATGTGCGGCTACCCGCGGCGCGGAACGCTCGCCGTGTCTCGGTCGGGGGGTGTGCCGCCATTCCCGTCAACTGTCTTCCCGGGCCATGTATGAGTCGGCCACGCCACGGCCTGGCGCCTCGCGGCAGCTGCTGGCCGAAGTCGCCGATTGGCCCGGCCGGCCAAAATGCCACACATGCGCACGAAGAGAAAGAGCGCGGGTTGCGTCCTTGGAAGTGGTGTAGCGGGTTGGACCTGATGCGGGGGTTTGCTCCGGCGTCTGGGTTGGTGCCCGCATAGACAAACGGCCACCG
>NZ_JBEXYN010000060.1:0-42092 GCF_040630935.1 Streptomyces sp. NPDC005722 | reverse complement strand
TTTTTACTCCCCCCCCCACCCCCTTCATAAACCCCCACCCCCACACACTCTCACCCAACCCCCCTCTCTTCCGTTCTGCTCCGCCGGCGGGCCGCCCGCGGCCGACGCGGGCGGCACGTCCTGCTCCGCCTCCCCGAACCGGGCCAGGGCCAGCGCGCCCGCGATCGACAGCGCGAAGCCGAGCACGGCGAGCGGGGCCCGGTCGTGCCGCGTGGAGTCCCCCAGCCACACCACGCCGAAGAGCGCGGGCCACAGCGACTCGGTGATGACCATCGCCGCCGTCGCGGCGGTGACCGAGCCCGCGGCGAGGGCGTCGACGAGGAAGACGAAGCCGGTGACGCCCGAGATGACGACGGCGTACGTCGCCGGGTCCGCGAGCAGCTCGCCCGGCGCGAACCCGATCAGCATCCGCACCGCCACCGCCACGACGCCGAACGCCAGCCCCGCCACGGCGCCGAGCACCGCCGCCCGGCTCCGCTTCGCACGGCGCTCCACGACCCGCCCGGCGACCGCCAGGACCACGGCCGTGACGAGGATCGCCAACCGCAGCGGCGGGTCGCCCTCGCTCCCGCCGTCCCGGCCCGCGGAGACGGCCAGCACCGCGAGCCCGAGGCACACCGCCCCGACCGCCGTCCACTCCGCCGCGCGCAGCCGCACCTTCAGCAGCACCGCCGCCACGACCGCGGTGACCGCGAGGGAGGACGCCAGCGCCGCCTCGACCACGAACAGCGCGACGGACCGCAGCGCCACCAGCTCCGCCGCGAAACCCAGCGCGTCCATCCCGACACCCGCGACGAACGGCCAGCAGCGCAGCGCCCGCACCAGCGTCCGCGCCCCCGCGCACGGCGCCCCCGGCGCGGCCGCGGCGGCCCGGCGCGCGCCCATGGCCTGGAGCACCGTCGCGGTCCCCATCAGCACGGCGGCACACAGCGCGAACGCGATACCCGGTCCCATGCACGGACCGTAACCGCCCAGGACGGCCGCCCGGTACGACCGCCACGCGTCACATCCCCCGCACCGTGCCCGGCGGGCCGCTCCGCGGTGGCGTCGGCCCGTGCGGCCCCGGTGCCCCGCACGAGCGCCCGGCCCCGACGCAGAACGGCCCGTGGATCCCGGACGCCTCGACCCGCCTCTCCGTTGCACGCTCTGCCGGACCGCCGCCTTCGGTGGGCCTCGCGGCGGGTTCCTGGTGCCCCTCGGGTGCGCGGACGGGACGCTGGGGAGCGCGGTGGTGCGCGCGTGGCGTCTCAGCCGCCACCCGCCTGGGCGCCGAAGGCCACCAGCAGTACGGCGACGCCGACCGTCAGCCAGGCGACGGAGTCGCCGGGCAGTCCCGAGTGCAGCCGGCGCAGCGGCACCACGGCCGTACGGGTCACCGCGGAGGCGGCGGTGCGGGCGCGTCGCACCAGGGCGCCGGAGGCAGCCGGGCCCCACACGGCGGCCGCCGCCAAAGCGGCGGCGGCGGCCGTGGACAGCAGACCCAGCAGCACGCCCTCCGGTGTCCACCCGGCCTCGGGCGGGACCCCGGTGGACGCGGCCACCCGGGACGAACCGAGCGTCGCGGCCGCGTAGCCGGCGTGATCGGTGAACCCCGTCGCGGAACGGGCCAGGGAGGCGCCCACCGCGGGCACGAGGCCGACCGCGAGGCTGCCGAACAGCAGCAGCGCCGGGACGGCGACCATCATCACCGGCACGACCCGGCGCGGCCCGCGGATCTCCGGCTCCTCGCCCTCGCCGCTGGTCTCCGGCCCGCCGGGGTGGGCCGGGGGACGCGGCCCGGCACCGCGGAAGACGCGCAGCGCGGCACGCAGCACGGCGCCGCCGGTCACCGCAGAGGCCACGAGGTACACCGCGGTCAGCCACCCCAGCCAGTGCGCCGCCGCGTCCTCCGCCAGCGCCTTCCCCAGCCCCGTCCCGAACGGCGGCAGCCCCGCGAGCACCAGCCCGGCCAGCAGGAACAGCGCGCCGGGCAGCACCAGTTCGCGGGCCCTGCCGTGCAGCCCGCGCTCGTCGACCGAGCCGTACCGGTCCAGCAGCACCCCGCTCAGGCCGAACAGGGCGGCCTTGGCCCCGGCGTGCCCGGCGACGTACACGGCGGTTCCCGCCGTTCCCAGCGGGGTGAGCGTGGCGACGCCCACCAGGAACAGGCCCACGTGCGAGACGGTGGAGAAGGCCAGCAGCCGCTTGAGGTGCCGCTGCTGCCAGCACATCACCGCCCCCACCAGCGCCGTCAGCACCCCGAAGGCCGTCAGGGTGTCGCGCAGCGCGTGCGGCGGGATGCCGCCGGGTCCGGAGAACACCGCCCAGTAGACGCGGGTGACCCCGTAGACGCCCAGTTCGACCATCACGCCCGACAGCAGCATGCACACCGGGGTCGGCGCGACGGCGTGCGCGTCGGGCAGCCACAGGTGGAAGGGCACCATCGCGGCCTTCACCAGCAGTCCCGTCACGACCAGCACGAAACCGCACACCACCAGGGCGTCCGGCCCGTCGTGCCGGGCCAGTTCGCGGCCGATCGCGGCGAAGCCCAGCTCGCCCGTGCGCGCGTACAGCAGGCCGATGCCCATCAGGGAGGCGTACGCGCCGAGCGAGTTGACCAGGCCGAAGGTCAGCGCGCCCTGCAGCGGCCGGGGGTCCTCGATGCGGTAGCCGGTCAGGGCGTACGCGACCACGCCCATCAGCTCGAAGAAGACGAAGGCGTCGAAGAGGTCCCCGGTGAGGGCGAAGCCGCACATGCCCGCCTCGAAGAGCAGCAGCAGTGCGGGGAAGTTGCCCGCGTGGTCGCCGCCCGGCTCGGCGTAGTAGCGCCACGAGTAGACGACCACCGCCAGCACCAGGACCGCGGCGAGCAGCGCGATCCCGCCGCCCACCCGGTCCGCGGCGAGGACGACGCCGACGCCGTGGCCGCCCGGGGCCTGCGGCCGCCAGCCGCCGAGCCACGCCACGGACAGCCCGTCGCCCGCCCGCGCCCACAGCGCCGCCACGACCACCACCTCCGCCGCGGCGCAGGCCGTCGCCAGCAGGTCGCAGCCCAGCCGCGGCAGCCATCGGCCGCACACGGCCAGCAGGACCGCGCCGAGCAGCGGGACGGCGACGGCCAGCGGCAGCAGGGCGTCCGGCCCCACGGTCGGCGCCCTCAGCCCTTCAGCCCGGTGAGCGACTCCGGGTCCAGGGTGCCGTGCCGCTTGCGCAACTGGATGACCAGGCTGAGCAGCAGCGCGGTCACCACCGCGCCGACCACGACGTCGGTCAGGGTCAGCGCCTGCACGACCGGGTCGACGACCGGGGTGTGCACGGAGGCGTCGGAGAAGACGGGGGCGGTGCCGCCGCGCCGGTAGCCGACGGCCAGCAGCAGCACGTACGTCCCGGCCTGGGCGACGCTGAGGCAGCCCACGGCCTGGATGAGGTCACGGCTGGTCACCAGCCCGTACATGCCGGCCAGGAAGATCCAGCCGGCCACGAGGTAGGGCAGCACGCTCACTTGTCGGTCACCTCCACGGCCTGATCGAGGAAGGAGGCGAGCAGGACGACGACGCCCGAGCCCACCTCCACCCCGACGGCGGCGTTGATCAGCGGCACGAGCCCACCCGAGGCCAGGTCGCGGAAGGTCCCCAGCGGCAGCGTGTTGGCCAGGTACGCGCCGGCCACCGCCAGCCCCACCAGCCCCAGCGCGGTGAACGCCGCCGCCGCGAGGGCGTCCGTCACCTCCAGGGCGGCCAGCGGGCGCACCCGGCCCAGCACCCGGTAGTCGGCGGCCACGTACGCCAAGTGCAGGCCCGCGGCCAGCACCACCCCGCCCTGGAAGCCGCCGCCGGGGCTCAACTGGCCGTGCGCGACGACGTACCAGCCGGTCAGCAGCGCCACCGGCAGCAGCAGCGCGCCGAACAGCCGCGTGGCCGGCAGCACCGACCGCGGCGCCGGGCCGACCTTGCGCTCGTCGCGGGCCGGCCGCAGCAGCACGGTGGCCCCCAGGACCGCCGCGAACAGCACCGACTCCTCGCCGAGGGTGTCGAAGGCCCGCTGGTCGAAGTTGACCGAGGAGACCACGTTCGCCGTGTGCCGGGACAGGGCCGCGGAGACCGCCCGCTCGCCGTAGGGGTGGACGTCACCGCCGAACGGGGGCAGTTCGGCACAGGCCAGTGCCCAGCCCGCGAACAGCACCGCGGCGGCGACGGCGAACAGCCGGATCCGCGTGGCGCGCCTCACCGGCCGTCCCCGTGCGTCCGCCCGTTCTGTTCGCTCCGTGCCGCGGGCCCGCGGCGGACCCGGCGCACGGTGAGCAGGATGAGCAGCGGCGTCAGAACCGAGCCGACGGCCAGTTGCGACAGCGCCACGTCGGGGGCCTGGAACACGGTGAACAGCAGCGCGAGCGCCAGGCCCAGGAAGGCCAGGACGACGGACTGCCGCACCGGGTCGCGGGTCAGTACGGCCGCCGTGGCGGTGACCGCCACCAGCAGGAGCGCGATCACGGCCGGCGCATCGGTGCCCGTCACGTGGAGGGTTCCCTTCGCTCGTCCATGCGCACGGTCAGCCGCCCGAGCGCCATCGTGGTCACGGTGCCGCCGGCGGCCAGCAGCAGCCCGACGAACAGCAGCTTCAGGGCGGCCCGGCCCGGTCCCGTCTCCACCGCGAGGGCCAGCGCCACCAGTGGGGCGCCGAGCGCGCCGGCGGGGGAGAGGGCGTGCAGACGGCGGTAGGGGCCGGGCAGCAGGACCAGCGCCGCGGCGGACAGCAGGAGCACCGCGCAGCCCACGACCAGCAGGGCCAGCGCGATGACGTGACGTGCCGTCATGTCGCCGCACCGCCGCCCTCGTGCGGCTCCCCGGCCAGGAAGCGGGTGAAGACCAGGGTGCCCACCGGCCCCAGTACGGCGAGCACCAGCGCGAGATCGGTGTACGAGGAGCGCCCGAATCCCTGGGCCAGCAGCAGGAAGACGACCGCCACCAATGTCGTCGCCAGGCTCGTGCCGGCCAGCCGGACGTGCGCCGGCCCGCGCAGCGCCAGCCAGGCGCACGGGCCGAGCCCGGCGGCCATGAGCACGGTGGCCGCGATCAGCCAGGCGTTCATCCCCGTACCTCCTCGGCCCCCAGCGCGCGCTCCATCGCCGACGTCCCGGCGCCGAGCCGGTGCACCGTGACGACGCGTTCGCCGCTGTCGTCGACGTCCACCACGACCGTGCCCGGCGTCGCGGACAGCGCCGCCGTCGCCCATCCCGCGCCCACGCCCTCGGGCAGCCGCAGCGTGTGCAGTCGGCCGCGGTGGGCCCGCCCGCCGAAGGCGGCGACGGCCAGTTGCCAGGTCTCCGCGAGCACCGCGCCCGGCCAGGCGCGTACCGCACGCGCCGCGTGCCGCGCACCGCCCGGCGTCGCACCGGAGGCCGTCCGCACCGTGCGCGCGGCGATGCCGGCCAGCAGCGCGCCGACCGCGCCGACCGCGACCTCCAGCACCGTGACCGGCCCGATCAACACCACGTACAGGGCGAGCAGCACGAGCAGCCACCCCGTCACCTCGGCCGCCCTGCGCCGCATCCTGCCCTCCCGTTCCCGTCCGCCGCCCCGCCCGCCAGGTCTACCGGCCGCGGCGCCGGGGGCCCGCCCCGCGCGCCGCCCGCGTGGCCGCTGCCACCCGTTCGCCGCACCACGGTCGAAGCGCGTGTACCCGCGCATCGGCGGGCCAGTCACCCCGTCGGGGGATCGGGAATGCCCCCTTTGCGGCTATATGCTCCGCATGGGGTGATGGTTGACGACGTGCAAGGAGAAGACAGTGGTGAAGAGTTGGCGCGCGGTGGCGGTCGTCCTGGCACTCGCGGCGACGGGGTTCCTGGCGTCCTGCGACGCGGGCGGCGACGGGGCACCCGGTGCCGACGTCACCGGCTCCGCCGTCCCCTCGGGGAAGGGGTCGCCCGGCGCCGCGACCGACGGGTCCTCCCCGCGCTCCTACGAGATCTCCGGCGCGAAGGCGCTCGACGTGCGCAACGAGAACGGTTCCGTGCGGATCACCGTGGGCAGCGGGCCGATGTCGGTGACCGAGACCCTGGAGTACGGCGCCGTGAAGCCGGCCACCCGCCATCGGGTCGAGGGCGGCACCTTGAGGCTGACCGGCTCCGGGTGCGGGAACAGCCGGCCGTGCAAGGTCGACTACGTCGTCAGGGTGCCCGCCTCGACGCCCGTCAGCGTCAGGGTGCGCAACGGGCAGGTCGAGGCGGACGGCGTCACCGGCGCGGTCGACCTCGGCACCGGCAACGGCGGCGTCACCGGCACCGCCCTCGGCGCCCGCCGGGCCTCGCTGACGAGCGAGAACGGCACGGTGGAGGCGACCTTCGAGGCCGCGCCGGAGGAGGTCACCACCACGACCGGGAACGGCATGGTCACCGTCACCGTGCCCCCCGGAACCGCCTACGACGTGCGCGCCCGGACCGGCGTCGGGATGAGCGAGGTGAGCGTGCCGACCGATGCGTCGTCGGCGCGCAGGATCACCGCCACCACCGGGAACGGCATGGTCACGGTGCGGACGGGCTGACCGCCCGCCCGGGGCACCGCGGCGAACGGCGGTGCCCCGGGAGCCGTGCGGTCAACCGCGGACGGCCCCCTCGGTCGCGCCCGCGATGAAGCCCCGCGCGAAGAGCGCGAAGACCAGCACCAGGGGCGCCGAGGCGAGCAGCACGGCGGCCATCACGACGCTGTAGTCGGTGGAGCGGCCGACGTTCAGCTGGGCCAGGGCGACCTGGAGCGTGATGTGCTCGGGGTTGACCAGGGCGATCAGCGGCCAGACGTAGTCGTTCCAGGCGTTGACGAAGGCGTAGATGCCGAGGAACGCCAGAGCCGGGCGGATCATGGGCAGCACCACGTGCCAGTACTGGCGCAGGAAGCCGCAGCCGTCCATGCGGGCGGCGTCGAGGAGTTCGTCGGGAACGCCGCCGCTGATGTACTGCCGCAGCCAGAAGATGCCGAAGGCGTTGGCGAGCGCGGGCGGGATGAGCGCCTTGAGCGTGCCGAGCCAGCCCAGGTGCATCATGATCAGGTACTGCGGGATGATCGCCAGCTGCAGCGGCAGCATCATGAAGACGAGGAGCACCCCGAAGAGCCACCTGCGTCCGGGGAAGTCGAACTTGGCGAAGGCGAAGGCCGCGATCGAGTCGACGAAGAGCACGAGCAGGGTCGAGGCGCAGGCGACGGCCAGCGTGTTGAGCATCGAACCGAAGAAGTCGACGCTGTCGAGCACCGTGCGGACGTTGTCCAGCAGGTGAGGGCCGAAGGAGACCTTGGGCGGCGTCCGGTAGATGTCGCGCGTGGTGTTGGTCGCCATGACGATCGTCCAGTAGAACGGGAAGATCGAGACGAGGACCGCGGCGATCAGCACGAGGTGGGCGTAGAGCCCCTTGGGCCGCAGCGACCGTGCGGTACGCGTCATGACTTCCTCCCGCGCTGTACGAGGCGCCAGTTGACGGCGACGAGCACCAGGATGAGCACGAAGAACGCCCAGACGATGGCGGCGCCGTAGCCGAAGTCGTTGTTGGAGAACGCGGATTGGTAGAAGTAGAGCAGCGTGGTCAGGCCGGCCTGGCCGGGGCCGCCGAGATTGGCGTTGGCCGCGTTGCTGCCGAACAGCACCTGCGGTTCGGTGAAGCTCTGCAGACCGTTGACCGTCGAGATGACCACGGTGAAGAGGATGACCGGACGCAGGATCGGCACCGTGATGCGGAAGAAGGTCCGCACCGGCCCCGCCCCGTCGATCCTCGCCGCCTCGTAGACCTCGCCGGGGATGGCCTGCATCCCCGCCAGATAGATGATCATGTTGTAGCCGGTCCACTGCCAGGTCATCAGCAGCGCGATGACCAGCTTGATGGTCCACGGATTGCTCATCCACTGGACCTCGGGCAGGCCGGCCATGTGCAGGATCGCGTTGACCAGGCCGAAGTTGTTGCTGAAGACCGCGCCGAAGAAGATCGCGATGGCGACGATCGAGGTGACGTTCGGCAGGAAGAGCGCGATCCGGTAGAAGGACTTGAAGCGCCGCACGGAGTTGAGCAGCGTGGCCAGCACCAGCGCCCCGAAGAGCGTCGGCACCGTCGACAGCACCCAGATGGCCAGGGTGTTGCGGATCGACAGCCAGAAGACCGGGTCGTCCATCAGGAAGCGGAACTGCTGCAACCCGACGAACTGCATCTCGCCGATGCCGTCCCAGCGCTGGAAGGCCAGGTAGAGCGAGTAGAACACCGGCCAGAGCATGAACACGCCGAAGACCAGGTAGAACGGCGAGATCGCCAGGTACTGCGGCCAGAAGGAGAGCACCCCGCGCCGGGCGGCGCGCGGCGCCGGCGGCAGATGGTGCGCGGGCGCGGAACGGCGCGGACGGAAGCGCGGCCGCCCCGCCCCGCCGTCGGTGGTGCCCACCGCGACGGAGCCGGGGCCGGTGGTCGGAGGCGCCGCCATGTCAGCGCACGCCCTGCCGCTGCGCGATCTGCTTGGCCTGGTCCACCGCGTCCTTCCACGCGTCGTCCGGCTTCTTGCCCTTGGTCTCGATGTTGGTCAGCTCGGTCTTGAACGTGGCCATGACGGCCGCGTCCGCCGGGGCCTCGTACGCCGCCGGGATCGCCTTGGCGGCCGGCCCGAAGACGTCGATGGTCTTCTGCCCGCCGAAGTACGGGTCGCCGGAGGTCATCTGCGGCATGGCGTACGCGGCAGGGGCGGCCGGGAAGATCGCGGCGTCGGCGAAGCCGCGGGCGTCGTTGGCGGGGCTCAGCAGCCAGCTCACGACCTTGAAGGCCTGCTCGGGGTTGCGGCACTGGCGGGGCAGCGCCAGGAACGAGCCGCCGAGGTTGGAGGGGCCGCCCGGCATCGGGGCCACCCGCCACTTGCCCTTGGAGTCGGGGGCGGCGGAGGAGATGTCCAGGGCGTGCCAGGCGGCGCCGAGTTCGGTCGCCAGGGTGCCCTTGGCGATGGCCGCGTTCCAGCTGTTGTCGTTGATCTTGGCGTCGAGCCCCAGCTGGTACGGCCGGACGGCCAGGTCCCAGGCGGCACGGATGTGGTCCTGGTCGCCGACGAAGTGGTTGTCGGCGTCGATGAAGCGCTGCGTGCCCTGCCCGACGGCGATGTCGAAGACCGCGCTCGCGCTGTTGATCAGCGACGCCGACGGCACCGCCTTGTGCAGTTCCCGGCCCGCGTCGAACCAGTCGTCCCAGGTCTTGATCTGCGCCGCGACCTCGCCCGGCTCGGAGGGCAGCCCGGCCTGCTCGAAGAAGTCCGCGCGGTAGAACATCGCGGTGGGGCCGATGTCGATCGGGAAGCCGATCTGCCGGCCGTCCTCGCTCCGCGCCAGCTTGGTCTTCCACTCCAGGTACTGAGGAGCGATGTCCTTGAAGCCCAGCTCGTTCAGGTCCAGGAAGCGGTTGGCGTTGGGCAGGAAGGAGGCCATGTCCTCGCCCTTGATGCCGGTGATGTCGGGCACCGACTGGCCGCCGGTCAGCGTCGTGAGCAGCTTCTGCTTGAAGTCGCCGCCTATCTGCGCGGACTTCAGGGTCACCGCGGTGAAGTGCGCCTCGGCGTCCTTGACAACCTTGTCACTCAGCCCGCCGCCCCAGTACCAGAGCGTGAGGTTCTTGCCGTTCCTGGTGCCGCCCGCGCCGCCTCCGCCGCACGCGGCGGTGAGGCCGGCGGCCGCGGCGGTGAGCACGGTCGCCTGCAGGAATCGTCTGCGGGAAAGGTCCACGGGGTTCTCCTACTGCTCGGGCTGATCGGCGTGGTGCGGGCCCGCGGCGGTCGTCGCGGCGGCCGGCACGGCGTGGTCGAGGAAGGCGTACGCGGAGCGCAGTCCGTCGTCGCCGGGGGAGTCGCGCACGGCCCGCCACCAGCGGCCGACGGCGGCCAGGTCCGGTGCGGCGGCGGCGCCCCCGATCCGCCCGACGGACAGCGCGGCGACGAGGTTGGCGAAGCGCAGCCGGTCGGCGAGCGGCCGGCCGGCCAGGGTGGCGGCGACCAGCCCGGCACCGAAGACGTCGCCCGCGCCGGTGGTGTCGACGGCGTCCACCGCGAGGCCCGGCACCGACGCGGTCTCGCCCGTCGAGGAGTCCACCGCCAGGGCGCCCCCGGCGCCGTCGGTGACCACGGCGAGCGGCACCAGGTCGGCCAGCCGGGACAACGCCGCCCGCGGGGTGGTGGTGCGGGTGTAGGCCATCGCCTCGTCGGCGTTGGGCATGAAGGCGTGGCACAGGGCGAGCTGCTCCAGTACCGCCGGGCTCCAGCGCTCCGAGGGGTCCCAGCCGACGTCGGCGAAGACCAGGGTGCCCGCGGCGTGCGCGCGCCCCACCCACTCCAGCGGCTCGGCGCCGATGTGGGCGATCGCGGCCCGGCTGGGCGGCGGTTCGCCGATCATCGCGTCCGGGCCGAGCGGCGGCTCCTGGCCGTGGGTGACCAGCGCCCGGTCGCCGTCGTAGGCGAGGGAGACGGTCACCGGCGTCGGCCATCCGGCGAACCGGCGCGAGCGCGAGAGGTCGACGCCCTCGGCGACGGACAGCTCGTGCCACAGGTGCGTGCCGAGCAGGTCCTCGCCGAAGGCCGCGGACAGCGACGTACGCAGCCCCAGCCGGCTCAGCGCGACCGCGAAGTTGGCGATCCCGCCGGGGGAGGTGCCCATGTCCTTGGTCCACACCTCGGCGCCCGGGGTGGGTGCCGAGGGGAGCCCGGTGAAACCCAGGTCGAAGAAGAGCAGCCCTGACAGGAAGACATCGGCTGCCTCCTCCCGGGTGCTGCCGGCGTGTGTCGACCGCGGCATTGCGACCTACCTCTCCAGGGGCACCGGGGCGGAGAGCGCCCGGTGCTTCGTGTCCCCCCGGTCCAGGCCCGGACGGGGGGACGTCCTGGCCTGAAGTAGGCAAGAGCTTGCATGCTGTGCAGTGGTTTGACAAGGGTCAATCACAAATCTGCTCGACTTTGATTGACTTTGCAGAGAGCCCGGGTAGGGTTCGGGGCATGCTCCCCGACCGACGACATGAGCTGATCCTCCGCGCACTGCGGTCGGACGGCCCCACCTCGGTGACCGCGCTGGCCGAACGGATCGGCGCCAGCCAGGCCACGATCCGCCGCGACCTCATCCAGCTCGAGGACGAGGGCCTGCTGAAGCGCGTCTACGGCGGCGCGGTCCCGCTGACCGGCGAGGACGACCCGTTCCCCGACGTCGCCGCGGTCCGCGTCGAGGCCAAGGACGCCATCGCCGTACGCTGCGCCGAGACCATCCAGGACGGCGAGACCGTCCTGCTCGACATCGGGACGACCGCACTGCGGGTCGCCCGGCACCTGCGCGGCCGCTCGCTCACGGTGATCACCAGCAACCTCGCGGTCTACGAGGAGCTGCAGGACGAGAAGGACGTGCAGCTGGTGCTGCTCGGCGGGGTGGTGCGCCGCGAGTACCGCTCCCTGGTCGGCTTCCTCACCGAGGACAACCTGCGCCAGGTCCGGGCCGACCGGCTGGTGATGGGCACCAGCGGCATCCGTCCGGACGGGCAGATACTGGACACGACCGCCGTGGAGGTGCCCGTCAAACGGGCCATGATCGCGGCGAGCGACCAGGTGCTGCTCGTGGCGGACGCCGGGAAGTTCCCCGGCACCGGCATGGCCCGGGTGTGCGGGCCGGAGGACATCGACGTCGTGGTGACCAACGCCCCGGCGGACGCGACGACCCGGACCTCGCTGCGCGAGGCGGGGGTGGAGGTAGTCGAGGTATGAAGCTCACGATTCTCGGCGGTGGCGGCTTCCGCGTCCCGCTGGTCCACCGCGCCCTGCTGGAGGACCGCGCGGAGGGCCGGGTCACCCACGTCACCCTGCACGACCTCGACCCCGCACGGCTGGACGCCATCGTCCGGGTGCTGCGGCAGCAGGCGCAGGGATACCCCGACGCGCCCGAGGTCACCGTCACGACCGACCTCGACGACGCGGTCACCGGCGCCGACTTCGTGTTCTCCGCGATCCGCGTCGGCGGCCTCGCGGGGCGCGTCGTCGACGAGCGCGTCGCCCTCGACGAGGGCGTCCTCGGCCAGGAGACGGTCGGCGCCGGCGGCATCGCCTACGGACTGCGCACCGTCCCCGTCGCCGTCGACATCGCCCGCCGCATCGCGCGGCTCGCCCCCGACGCCTGGGTCATCAACTTCACCAACCCCGCCGGCCTGGTCACCGAAGCCATGTCCCACCACCTCGGCGACCGCGTCATCGGCATCTGCGACTCGCCGGTCGGCCTGGGCAGGCGAGTGGCGCGCGCCCTCGGCATCGACCCAGGCCGGGCCTGGTTCGACTACGCGGGGCTGAACCACCTCGGCTGGCTGCGGGCGGTCCGCGTGGACGGCGTCGACCTGCTCCCGCGGCTGCTGGCCGACGAGGCGGCGCTCACCTCCTTCGAGGAGGGCAAGCTCTTCGGTGCCGACTGGCTGCGCACCCTCGGCTCGGTGCCCAACGAGTACCTGAACTACTACTACTCCAACCGCGAGGCCGTCGCCGCAGCGCGCGACGCCGAGCACACCCGCGGCGCCTTCCTCCTGGAGCAGCAGCAGCGCTTCTACGAGAAGATGCGCGCCCCGGGCACGGAACCCTTCGCCGCCTGGGACGCCACCCGCCTGGAGCGCGAGACGACCTACGGCGCCGACGTCCGCGAGGCCGCGGGGGCCGGCGAACGCGACTCGTGCGACCTGGAGTCCGGCGGCTACGAGAAGGTCGCCCTCGCCCTGATGCGGGCCATCGCCCTCGACGAGCGCACCACGTTGATCCTCAACGTCCGCAATCGCCGCGCCCTCGAGCCGCTCGACTCCGAGGCCGTCGTCGAGGTGCCCTGCCACGTGGACGCCAACGGGGCCCGCCCGATCGTCGGCGACCCGCTGCCCGGCCACGCCGTCGGCCTGGTCACCGCCGTCAAGGCCGTCGAGCGCGACGTCATCACCGCCGCCACCACCGGCGACGGCGCCGCCGCACTGCGGGCCTTCGCGCTGCACCCGCTCGTCGACTCCGTCGCCGTCGCCCGGCGTCTGCTCGACGGATACCGCAAGCACGTACCCGACCTCGCCTACCTCCGGGACTGAGGGGACCAGCACCCATGCACGACGACCGCAAGCAGGTCGAGGCGCGCCTCGACCGCGTCCTGGAACAGCGCATCCGCCCCGCGGTGTACGGCGCGTCGGTACCGCTGACGCTCACCGCGTGGCACGTGGAGGGCGAACCGGTGCCGGTGGGCGAGGCACTCGCCGCCGAGTACGTGCCCTTCGCGACCGGCGACCGCTGGGGCAACCCCTGGTCGACCAGCTGGATACGCGCCCGGGGCACCGTCCCCGCCGAGTGGGCCGGCCGCCGCGTGGAGGCCGTCTTCGACCTCGGTTTCATCGGCGACTGGCCCGGCGGCCAGGCCGAGGCCCTGGTCCACGACGCCGCCGGCACCCCGGTCAAGGGCATCGAGCCGCGCAACCAGTACGTGCCCGTGGCGAACCCCGCGGCCGGCGGTGAACCGGTGGAACTGCTGCTGGAGGCCGCCGCCAACCCCGACGTCCTGGCCAAGGGCTTCCTGCCGACCCCGCTCGGCGACCGGCTCACCGCCCCCGCCGAGCCGCTGTACACGATGACCCGCGCCGACCTCGCCGTCCTCGACGAGGACGTGTGGCACCTCGTCCTCGACATCGAGGTCGCCGGCGAGCTGATGCGCGAACTGTCCACGGCCGAGCCGCGCCGCCACGAACTGCTGCGCGCCCTGGAGCGGATGCTCGACGCCCTCGACATCGCCGACGTCGCCGGCACCGCCGCCGCGGCCCGCGCCGAACTCGCCGGGGTGCTGTCCCGGCCCGCCCACGCCAGCGCCCACACGCTGTCCGCGGTCGGCCACGCCCACATCGACAGCGCGTGGCTGTGGCCGCTGCGCGAGACCAGGCGCAAGACCGCCCGTACCTTCTCCAACGTCACCGCGCTCGCGGCCGACTACCCGGAGCTGGTGTTCGCCTGCTCCCAGGCCCAGCAGTACGCCTGGGTCAAGGAGCGCAACCCCGAGGTGTACCGGCGCATGCAGGAGGCGGCGAAGGCCGGCAACTGGGTGCCGGTCGGCGGCATGTGGGTGGAGGCCGACGGCAACCTGCCGGGCGGCGAGGCGATGGCCCGCCAGCTGATCCACGGCAAGCGCTTCTTCGCCGAGGAGTTCGGCGTCGAGTGCCGGGGGGTGTGGCTGCCCGACTCCTTCGGCTACACCGGCGCCTACCCGCAGATCGCCCGGCTGGCCGGGATGGAGTGGTTCCTCACGCAGAAGATCTCGTGGAACCAGACGAACAAGATGCCGCACCACACCTTCTGGTGGGAGGGCATCGACGGCACCCGCATCTTCACGCACTTCCCGCCCGTCGACACCTACAACGCGGTGTTCTCCGGCGAGGAGATGGCCCACGCCGTCCGCAACTACGCCGACAAGGGCGGCGGTTCGCGCTCCCTGGTCCCCTTCGGCCACGGCGACGGCGGGGGCGGTCCCACCCGCGAGATGCTGGAGAAGGCCCGGCGGCTGCGCGACCTGGAGGGCTCGGCCAAGGTCGTCGTCCAGGACCCGGACACCTTCTTCCGCGAGGCCCGCGCGGAGTACGAGGACGCCCCGGTGTGGTCCGGCGAGCTCTACCTGGAGCTGCACCGCGCCACCTACACCAGCCAGGCCCGCACCAAGTCCGGCAACCGGCGCGGCGAGCACCTGCTGCGCGAGGCCGAGCTGTGGGCCGCCACGGCCGCGCTGCGCGACCCCTCGTACGCGTACCCGTACGAGGACCTCGACCGGCTGTGGAAGACGGTCCTGCTCCACCAGTTCCACGACATCCTGCCCGGCTCCTCCATCGCCTGGGTGCACCGCGAGGCAGAGGCGACCTACGCCCGCCTGAAGGAGGAGCTGGAGGCGATCACCGCGGGCGCCGCCGCGGTGGTGGCCGGCGACCCCGGCACCGGGCCGTCGGCGCCGTGGGTGCTCAACACCTCGCCGCGGCCCCGGGCGGAGGTCGTCGCCGTGCCGGCGGCGCCGGACGGAGCCGAGGGCCAGCCGCTCTCCGACGGCCGGGTGGCGGTCTTCGCCGAGCTGCCCGCCTCCGGGGCGGGGCCGGTCGTGGCGGCCGAGCCGGACGGGAGGGTGACCGTCACCGAACGCGTCCTGGACAACGGGCTGGTCCGCGTCGAACTCGACGACGACGGGCTGCTCACCTCGGTGTTCGACCTGAGAGCGGACCGCGAGGTGCTGGCCCCCGGCGAGCGCGGCAACCTGCTGCGGCTCCACACCGACCTGCCCAACCAGTGGGACGCCTGGGACATCGACCGCCACTACCGGCGGCAGTACACCGACCTGACGGCCGTGGACGCGATCACCGTCGTCGAGGAGGGCCCGCTCGTCGGCGCGATCCGCGTCGAGCGGTCCTTCGGCGGCTCCCGCCTCGCGCAGACCGTACGGCTGCGCGCGGGCAGCCCGCGGATCGACTTCGACACGGAGATCGACTGGCACGAGAGCGAGAAGATCCTCAAGGCGGCCTTCCCGCTGGACGTGCACGCCGACCGCAGCGCCGCCGAGATCCAGTTCGGGCACGTCTTCCGGCCCACCCACACCAACACCAGCTGGGACGCGGCCCGTTTCGAGGTCTTCTGCCACCGCTGGGCGCACGTCGCGGAGCCCGGGTACGGCGTGGCCGTGCTCAACGACTCGACCTACGGCCACGACGTGGGCCGCACCTCACGTGAGGACGGCGGCACCACCACGACGCTGCGGCTCAGCCTCGTCCGCGCGCCCCGCGTCCCCGACCCGCACGCCGACCAGGGCCCGCACCGCATGACGTACGCGCTGCTGCCCGGCGCGGCCGTCGAGGACGCCGTGGCGGGCGGCTACGAGCTCAACCTGCCGCTGCGGGTCACCGCCGGGGCCGCGGACGCCGGGCCGGCCGAGCCCCTGGTGACGCTCGACGGCACGCGGGCCGCGATCGAGGCGGTCAAGCTCGCCGACGACCGCTCCGGCGACGTCGTCGTCCGGCTGTACGAGTCCCTCGGCGGGCGCGCCGCGACGACCCTGCGGGCCTCGTTCCCCGTGGCGCGGGTGCAGGTCACGGACCTGCTGGAACGCCCGCTGGAGGGGGAGGAGGCGGAGCTCGGGCCCGACGGTGGGGTCCGGCTGGCCCTGCGGCCGTTCCAGATCCTCACCCTGCGTCTCACGCCGAGCGCGTAGCCGCCCCACCGCCCGGAGCGGTCCGGCCACCGGCTGCCCCACCGTTCCGGGCCGTCGGGGGCGGGCGCACCACGCCCGCCCCCCGACGACGCGCCGCCCGGCCGCCACCCCGTGCCGTCGCAGCGGACCCTTGTCCTCCCCGGCGCCGATCGCGCCGCACCGCGGGCCCCGACCCGCGGCCGCCGGGTCATCCCCGGCGACGCCGCCCCGGTCCTCGTCCCCACGGGCCCGCCGTCACCGCGCCCCCACCGCGAACCGACCGCTCCCGGGAGGGAACCCCCATGCAGGACCGCCGTCCCGCCGCAGCAGAGCCCGCCGTTCCGATCGACCCCTGGGACGCCCCCGAGCTGACCGGGTGGCGCCGGCTGCCCATGCACGCGGTCGTCCGCCCGGACGCCCCGCGCGTACCGCTGGACGGACGCTGGCGCTTCCAGTTGCTGCCCACCCCGCGCACCGCGCCGGCCGGCCGCTGGGCCGAGACGGACGTGCCCGGCTGCTGGACCGTCCAGGACTTCGAGGACATCCACGGTGTGCGGGACCTGCCGCACTACACCAACGTGACGATGCCGTTCCCCGACCTGCCGCCCTCACCGCCGGCCGGGCGCAACCCGACCGGGGTGTACGAGCGGGAGGCCGAGGTGCCCGCCGACTGGGCGGGGCGGCGCGTCGTGCTCCACGTCGGGGCTGCCGAGAGCGTGCTGATCGCGCACGTCAACGGCACCGCCGTCGGGGTGGGCAAGGACTCCCGCCTCGCCTCGGAGTTCGACGTCACGCACGCGCTCCGCCCGGGGGAGCGCAACACCGTGCGCCTGACCGTCGTCAAATGGTCCGACGCGACCTTCCTGGAGGACCAGGACCAGTGGTGGCACGGCGGCATCACCCGCTCCGTCCACCTCTACGCCACCGACCCCCTCCACCTGGCGGACGTGGGGATCACCGCCGTGCCCGGCGGCACCCTCGACGTCGCGGTCAAGGTCCGCAGCGGGGCGGGCGCGCTCCCGGCGGGATGGAGCGTCTCCGGACTGCTGTGCACCCCGGAGGGCATCCTGCGGCTCCCCGCCGACGAGGCCTTCGCGCGGGCCAACGTCGCGAGCGAGCGGGTCTCGGACTTCCTCGGCGAGGCCCGCATCCGGGCCACCGTGCCCGGTGTGCGCCCCTGGACCGCCGAGACCCCGCACCTGTACGACCTGACCGTGCGGCTGCACCGGGCGGACGGCGGCGTGGCCGACGAGTCGCGCCACCGCATCGGCTTCCGCAGCGTGGCGATCTCCGGGGCCGACCTGCTGGTCAACGGCGTCCGGGTCTACTTCCGCGGGGTCAACCGGCACGACTTCCACCCGCTGACCGGGCGTGTGGCCGACGCCGAGGAGATGCGGGCCGACCTGTGCCTGCTCAAGCGGTACGGCTTCAACGCGGTGCGCACCGCGCACTACCCGCCCGACCCCGCCCTGCTCCGCCTCGCCGACGAACTCGGCCTGTACGTCGTGGACGAGGCCGACATCGAGACCCACGACCACGCCCACGAACTGGCGGACGACCCCCGCTACCTGGGGGCGTTCACCGACCGGGTGGCCCGGATGGTGCTGCGGGACCGCAACCACCCCAGCGTGGTCGTCTGGTCGCTGGGCAACGAGAGCGACCACGGCGCCAACCACGACGCCGCCGCCGGCTGGCTGCGGCGCACCGACCCGACCCGGCCCGTGCAGTACGAGGGCGCGATCAAGGACGACTGGGAGCGGGAGCAGTCCGCGAGCGACATCATCTGCCCGATGTACGCCTCCATCGAGGAGATCACGGCCGGCCCGCACTCCAAGCCGCTCATCCTGTGCGAGTACTCGCACGCCATGGGCAACAGCAACGGTTCCCTGGCCGACTACTGGCGGGCCATCGAGTCCACCCCGGGCCTGCAGGGCGGCTTCGTCTGGGAGTTCCGGGACCACGGCATCCTCCAGCGGCTCACCGGGGAGCGGGCCGGTCTCCCGGCCGGGCCCGAGGCGCCCGCCGGCGCGTACGCGGACGGCATCGTCGCGCCTGGCTACCGCTGGGCGTACGGCGGCGACTTCGGGGACACGCCGAACGACGGCGCCTTCTGCGCCGACGGCCTCGTCCTGCCCGACCGGACGCCCAAGCCCGCGATGGCCGAGCACCGGGAGATCGCCGCCCCGCTGCGGCTGGAGCTCACCCCCGACCACCGCGGGGCGCGGATCACCAACCGGCAGCACTTCACGGGCCTCGCGTGGCTGAGCGCGCGGTGGCACATCGGTGACTCCGGCACCGCCCCCGTCCGGCTGCCGGACCTCGCGCCGGGGGAGAGCGCGGTGGTGCCGCTGCCCACCAGCCTGCTGCCGCACGGCGACTCGCACCTGACCCTGCGGGTCACGACGGCCGAGGACCTGCCCTGGGCGCCGCGCGGCACGCTGGTGTGCGCCCCGCAGGTGGTGCTCGACGAGGACCACCGGGACCTGCTCCCCCGGGCGGGCGCCGTGCTCGCCCCGGGCGGGGTGGTGGAACTCGACGAAGCCGGGCTGCTCCGGCACCCGTTGCTCACCGCGCCGCCCGTGCTGACGTTGTGGCGGGCGCCCACCGACAACGACGAGTGGGGTGGCATCGCCGCCCGCTGGCGCGCCTGGGGCCTGCACGCACCGCGACGCACCCTGGTGTCGGTGGGCAGGGAGGGCGCGAGCGTGGTGGTGCGCTCGGAGTACGCGTACGCCACGGACGGCGCGGGCGCCGTCGTTCACGAGCAGGTCCTGACGCCGCTGCTGAACGGCGGGCTGCTCGTCGACGAGACCGCCGTGCTGCCGGAGGCGCTGACCGACGTGCCGCGGGTCGGCACCGTCTTCGAGACCGTGGCGGGTCTGGACACCCTGGAATGGTTCGGCCGGGGGCCGGGCGAGACCTACCCCGACCGGTGCGCGGGCGCGACCAACGGGCTCCACCGGGCGGACGTGGACGCCCTGTTCACGCCGTACCTGCGACCGCAGGAGAGCGGTGGGCGGCACGGCGTGCGGCGCTTCGGCCTCACCGGGGCGGCGGCCGCGGCGGGGATCGCCGTCCACCTGGACGCCCCGCGCCAGGTGAGCGTCACCCGCTACCGCGCCGCGGAGCTCACGGCGGCCGCGCACCACGACGAACTCGTCCCGCGCGCCACGTGCGTGGTCCACGTGGACGCCGCCCACCGCGGGGTCGGCACCGCCTCCTGCGGGCCCGACACCCTGCCGGCGTACCGGGTCGGTCCGGGCACCCACCGCTGGTCCTGGACGCTGATGCCGATCTGACGGGCGCTCACCGGAACCTGAGGAGCGGGTACTTCCGCATTGGTGCAGACCATTGACCTCATTGGTCTAGTCCTTCTAGGGTGTCCCCGCACCCACGCGCGCTCACGACCGCTTCCTCACCAGAGGTGACTCCATGCCCGGACAGCACGGATCACGGTTCCGCAGAGCTCTGACCGGCCTCGTCGCCGCCGGCACGGCGCTGCTCACCGCGAGCCTCGTCACCGGCCCCGCCGCGGCCCAGCCGTTGCCCACGGCGGCGTCCCACGGCCATCAGGCCCCGCACTCCCCGCACGGCCAGGGGGCGACGTCGAAGGTCGTCGGCTACTTCATCGACTGGGGCGTCTACGACCGCAACTACCACGTCAAGAACATCGTCACCTCGGGCGCCGCCTCCCGGCTCACCCACATCAACTACGCCTTCGGCAACGTCACGGACGGCAAGTGCGCCGTCGGCGACGAGTGGGCGGACTACCAGAAGCCCTACGACGCGGCCGGCAGCGTCGACGGCGTCGCCGACAGCACCGCGGACGGCGCGCTGCACGGCAACTTCAACCAGCTGCGCAAGCTGAAGAAGAAGTACCCGCACATCAAGGTCCTCTGGAGCTTCGGGGGCTGGACCTGGTCGCCCGGCTTCACCCAGGCCGCCGCCGCCCCGGAGGCCTTCGCGGACTCCTGCTACGACCTCGTCGAGGACCCGCGCTGGGCCGACGTCTTCGACGGCATCGACATCGACTGGGAGTACCCCAACGCCTGCGGCATGTCCTGCGACACCAGCGGCCCGGGCGCGTACAAGGACCTGATGTCCGCGGTACGCCACCGCTTCGGCAAGAAGAACCTCGTCACCGCCGCCATCACCGCCGACGCCTCGGACGGGGGCAGGATCGACGCCGCCGACTACGCGGGCGCCGCGAAGTACGTCGACTGGTACAACCCCATGACCTACGACTACTTCGGCACCTGGGCCGCCACCGGCCCGACCGCCCCCCACTCGCCGCTCACCTCCTACCGCGGCATCCCGGCGAAGGACGCCAACGCGGCGGCGACCCTCCACAAGCTGCGCGGCCTCGGCATCCCGGCCCGCAAGCTCCTGCTCGGCCTCGGCTTCTACGGCCGCGGCTGGACCGGGGTGACGCGGACGGCGCCCGGCGGTGACGCCACCGGACCCGCCCCCGGCACCTGGGAGGCGGGCAGCGAGGACTACAAGGTGCTCAAGACCCGCTGCCCGGCCACGCACGTGGTCGCCGGCACGGCCTACGCCCGCTGCGGCGACGAGTGGTGGAGCTACGACACCCCGCTCACACTGCGCGGCAAGGCGGCCTGGGCGAAGTCCCAGGGCCTCGGCGGCGCCTTCTTCTGGGAGCTGAGCGGGGACACCGCCGACGGCGAGCTGATCAACGCGCTCGGCCGCGGCCTGCGCTGACCGCGCCGGCCGCACGTACGCCGGGAGGCCCGGCCGCCACGGGGGCGGCCGGGCCTCCCGGCGTACCGCTTCAGCGCGCGGCGCCGAAGTCCTGCGTCCAGTAGTTGCCGGGCTGCGCCAGCGCGATCCCCATCTCCTTGAAGGAACAGTCCAGTATGTTCCGCTTGTGGCCCGGGCTGGCCATCCAGGCGCTCATCACGCTGGAGGCGGAGGAGTAGCCGTAGGCCACGTTCTCGCCGTAGCGGCTCCAGTCGTAGCCCGTCGAGGAGATGCGGTCGGCGGGTGACGAGCCGTCGGAGCCGGTGTGGGACATGTTCCGGTGCGAGGCCATGTCCTTGCTGTGGTCCTGCGCGGCCTCGTTCAGCTTGGCGTTCACCTTCAGGGCCGTGCAGCCGGCTTTGGCGCGCTCCTGGTTCACCAGGTCGAACACGGTGGCCGAGGCTCCCGTCAGCGCGGCGCCCGAACCCGCGGCCGGAGCGCCCGGTGCGGAGGAGGGCGCCGAGGAGGGCGCCGACGACGGCGCGGAGGAGGGGGCAGAAGAGGGCGCCGACGGGGCGGCGGGAGCCGAGGACGGCATCCCGCTCCACGGACCGCCCTTGGTCCAGGTCCCGCCCACGGTCTGGCCGGCGGAGCCGTCGGCGGCCCCGTTCCAGGACCCGCCCCACGAGCCGTGGTTCCAGCGGCCCTGGGCCTGGGGCCCGTCCTGTCGCGGCCCCTGCTGGCCGCCGACGCAGGCCATGGCCACCGAGGGCACACCCACGGCGGCGACGGCGAGGGCGGCGACGGTGATCTTCCGGAAAGGCATCGTCCGGCGGTGCTTCGTCATTGCGTGACCTCACTCGAGGGTTCGGCGTGCGTGTTCACAACCCGCCTGAGCTGCCGTGACGGCTGGCGGGCCCGGCCATTGTGTGGACCGTCCCGAACATCGGGCAATGGAAGATCGGTACTACGCGGACTCGTAGCCACGACGGTTCTTGCGCAGGGCGCGTGGGCGTGCCGCGCCGCCGGACCCGTCGTCCGGATGAGACCTGATGGGCCCTCAGTTCGTATTCCCCGCCCCGGGAGCAGCCCATGACGCCGTACGGATCGGATACCGTCGCCCCCCTGTGCGAATAATGTCCCATTCCGTTCCGGATAGAGCTTATATGCCGAGAGAACGCCGGCTACTAAGTCGCACCGTAATCACCCCATCCGGCGTGAGGGACATCACAGGACCTCCCGGGAACAGTTGCCGCGGTGGCCGTCACCGGCGTACCGCAGGGCACAATCACCGCATGCGACACATCCTCGTCATCGGCATCGGCGCGGGCGATCCCGAACACCTCACCCTTCAGGCGGTCAAGGCGATCGGCCGTACGGACGTCTTCCTCGTCCTCGGGAAACCGGAGGAGCGCCAGGACCTGATCCGCCTGCGCCGGCGGATGCTCGACGAGCACGCCCGCCCCGGCCACCGCCTCGTCGAGGTGCCCGACGCCGAGCGCGACCGCACCGCACCCGGCTACGCCGAAGCCGTCGAGGACTGGCGCCGCCGCCGCGCCGACCTGGTGGCGGGCCTCCTCGACGCCCACCTCGGCCCCGGTGAGACGGGTGCCTTCCTGGTCTGGGGCGACCCCTCCCTCTACGACAGCGTGATCGCCGTCGTCGACGAGGTCCTCGCCCGCCGGCCCGGCACCTTCACCCACGAGGTCGTCCCCGGCATCAGCAGCGTCGCCGCCCTCGCGGCCCGCCACCGCCTCACCCTCACCCGGGTCGGCCGCCCCCTGCAGATCACCACCGGCCGCCGCCTCGCCGAGGGGTTCCCCGGGGACGCCGACGACGTGGTGGTCATGCTCGACGGCCGCGCGGCCTTCGCCGGGATCGATCCCGAGGGCCTGGACATCCACTACGGCGCCTACCTCGGCACCGAGGACGAGATCCTCATCTCCGGCCCGCTCGCCGAGACCGCGCAGCGCATCCTCAGCGCCCGCGCCGAGGCCCGGGAGCGCAAGGGCTGGATCATGGACACCTACCTGCTGCGCCGCCGTCCCGACGGGTCCGGCTGAGGCACGCGCGGTCCGCCCGGCCGGTCCCGTGAAGCGGATCTTCCACCCCTTACTGTGACATCCGGTACGGAACCCCTGCGTACGGGATGAGGTCGAGGACGTGCCCTTCGCGGAGGCCGCCGGTGGCGACGGGCCCGCGCCCGCCGCCGTGCCGGCCCCAGGCGCCCGGCCCTGGTCACGGGCGCCGCTGCTCGCGGTGTGCGCCGGCTACTTCATGGTCATCCTGGACGTCACCGTCATCAACGTCGCCGTGCCCGTGGTGGGCCGCGAACTGCACGCCTCCCTCACCGGGATCCAGTGGATCACCGACGGCTACACCATGGTGTTCGCCGGACTGCTGCTCACCGGCGGCGCGCTCGGCGACCGGCTCGGCAACCGCCGGGTCTTCTGCGCCGGTGTGACCGTGTTCACCGCTTCCTCCGCCGCGTGCGCGCTCGCGCCGGACGCCCCCGCCCTGGTCGTCGCGCGGCTGGCCGAGGGGCTCGGCGCGGCGCTGATCGTGCCCGGCTCCCTGGCGCTGCTCCAGCAGGCCTACCCCGCTCCCGCCGCGCGGTCGCGGGCCGTCGGGCTGTGGGGCGCGATGGCCGGCATCGCGGCGTCCGCGGGCCCGCTCCTCGGCGGGCTGCTCGTGTCCACGGTGGGCTGGCGGTGGGTCTTCCTCGTCAACCTGCCCGTCGGCGCCGTGTGCATGGCGCTGACCCTGCGGCACGTGGCGCCCTCGCCCCGCCGCGCCGACCGGGCCCTGGACTGGCCGGCGCAAGTCGCGGTCGTCGCCGCGGTCGCCCTGCTGACCGCCGTGCTCAACGAGGCCGGACGGCGCGGCTGGTCCGATCCGGCGGTCCTCGCCGGCGCCGGTCTGGCCCTCCTCGCCGTCGTGGCGTTCGCCCTGCGCGAGCGGCTGGCCCGCGCACCCGCGATCCCGCCGCGGATGCTGCGCTCCACGGCGGTCGGCGGCGGATCGCTGATCGGGCTCCTGTTCAACTTCGCCTTCTACGGCATGGTGTTCACCGCCAGCCTCGCTTTCCAGCACCAGCGCGGCTACAGCGCCCTCGGCACCGGCCTCGCCCTCTTCCCGGCCGTGGCGACGACCATGTTCGCCTCCGTCCTGTCCGGACGGCTGGCCCGCAGGACCGGGGACCGCCCGCTGGTCGTCACCGGGATGCTGCTGGGTGCCCTCGGACTGGCCGGCTGGGCCGCCGCGGGCACCGACCCCGCCTACCCGCTGCTGATCGCCCCCATGATGGCCGCGGGCTTCGGCACCTCCTTCGCGCTCACCGGCACGACCACCACCGTGATGGCGGCGGCACCCCCCGGGTACTCGGGCACCGCCTCCGCCCTCTTCAACACCGCCCGGCAGATCGGCAGCGCCGCGGGCGTGGCGCTCGGCGGCACCCTCCTGGCCACCGCCGCCGACTACGCCACGGGCCTGCGCCTCGCCATGGCCGCCGGCGCCCTCGCCTACCTGACCGCCGCCGCCCTCGCCCTGCGCTGCGTCCCACGGCCTAGGCTCTCCCGGTGCACCTGATCGACGGCGGCGCGACCGCCCCCGACGCGCCCGTCCTGCGCACCGGCGGAGTCCCGCTGGTGCCGGAGGGCTTCCCGTGGCCGCTGTGCCGGACCTGTGGCGGGGCGCTGCAGTTCCTCGCGCACCTGCCCTCCGGGGACGGTGCCGTCGCGGTCTTCCTCTGCCAGAACGACCCGGGCATGTGCGAGGACTGGGACCCCGCGGCCGTCACCGCGCTGCGCCCCGTCCCGGCCGGCGGTGGTGCTCCGGAGCGGGCGCTCGGGCGGCTGGGCGGCGAGCCGGGCTGGATCCAGGGTGACGAGACCCCGCACTGTCCCTCCTGCACCGCGACCATGACGTTCACGGCACAACTCGAGGAGGGGACCGACCACACGACCTCGGCGAACTTCGGTGGCGGGGGCCGCGGTTACGTCTTCACCTGCCGGCCCTGCGGAGAGGCCGCCTTCCTCTGGCAGTGCTGACGGCGGCTCCCCGCGGGGCGCGCCCGCGAGGGGGCCGGAACCCCGCCACGAACCGTGTGCGCCGACGACCGCTTCCGGAACGTCGTCGGCTCCGACGCGGCCGGAAAGCCCTCCGGGGGAGGGCGACACCGCAGGCCCGGGCGGGGTCGTGCCCGCACACCCTGCGGTGAGGCTCAGCCGTGCCGGCCGGGACGGCGCCGGCCCGGCAGCGCCGCGGGCGGCTGGGGCCCCAGCCGCGACCAGCTCCGGTCGTCGCCCCACACCGAGAGCGGATCCACGTAGGGACGCAGCAGTCCGGTGAGCACCGGGTCCCCGCGGCCCGCGAGTTCGTCCGAGGCCAGTTTCCGCGCGACCCCCGCGAGGAAGTCGGCGAGCTGGATCCTCGGGTCATGGCGCGACTCGGCCAACCGCAGCCCCGCCAGACGGCGGCCGGGGGGCAGCGACGCCCCGAGCCGCGCGATCCGTTCCTCGGTGAGCGTGTTCTGCCGGTCGTGGACGACCTGCACCGGCGCTCCGCCCTCGCCCCAACGCGCCACCGTGTGCTCCAGCGCGGGAAACAGCGGATCCAACGGTTCGGCCGCCCCCGGCTCCGCCGACAGCCGGGCCCGGAACGCCTCCGCCCGGGGCCTCGCCCGCCGCAGCACCGCGAGGACCCCGGACGGACCGCCGTCCCCGCCGGGTGCCGGACGCAACGCCTCCAGCGCCCGGTAGAAGGCGTCGACGGGCGCCTCCCCCTCCTCGTGGTTCCTCCTGCGCACCAGGTCGTTGCCGGCGCGGAGGAACGCCTGCCACGTCAACGGGTCCACGGTGCCCCGCCCTTCGCGGTACAGCACCGGCGCCGAGGCCGCCGCGGCCGGTCCCCCGGCCAGCACGTCGAGGACCGCCACGAGCACGAAGTACGCCTTGTCGACGAGATGCACGGACGCGTGACCGTGCAGAGGGCCCGCGGGTCCGAGCAGCCACTCCAGTACCGCGCGGTGCTTCTCCCGCAGCAGGTGGTTGGCCTTGTACTCCTCGGCGGGCGACCTGATCCGCTCCCGTATCTCCCGCAGCGCCCCGGCGGCGGCGTCGCCCGCGACGCACACACCCGCGTGGGCGAAGACATCCGTGTTCCCGCCGATCAGGTTCTCGCCGTCGGAGCCCGACTCGTCGCAGGCGACCTCCAGGAACGTCACGCGCCCATCATCGCCCCCGTCCCCCGCCGCCACCACGCATTTTGCGGCGCTCCCGACGCCCGCCGCGACGGCGGCCGTCCGCCGCCGCGCCCCGGGCCGCGGAGCCGGCACGCCCACACCGACCCTCCGTCCCACGGGACTTCCCGCACCCCGGTGGCGCGCCCGGTTAAGCGGTGGCCCGCGGATTCCCGCGCTCCTACAGTGAGCCCGCACCAGTACGTCACGGGGGAAACCGGCACCATGCGCACGCACTATCCACGCACACCGCACCTGCCCTGGTCGCCCGGGGCCTCGGCGGACGACCTGCGCGCCGGGGACCCCGGAGCGCTGCGGGGCCGCGAGGTCGTCGTCACCGAGAAGCTCGACGGCGAGAACACCACGCTCTACCGGGACGGCACCCACGCCAGGTCGCTCGACTCGGGCCACCATCCCTCCCGCGCCTGGGTCAAGGCGCTCCAGGGACGGATCGGCCCCTTCCTCCCGGCCGGACTCCGGGTGTGCGGGGAGAACCTGCACGCCCGCCACTCCGTCGCCTACGAGGACCTGGACAGCTGGTTCTACGGCTTCTCCGTCTGGGACGGCGACCGGTGCCTGGACTGGGACCGCACGGTGCGCTTCCTGCGGCGGCTGGGCATCCCGGTGCCGCCCGTGCTGTGGCGCGGCACCTACGACGAGGCCGCGCTGCGCGCGCTGCGGCTGGACACCGCACGCCGCGAGGGCTACGTCGTCCGCACCGTCGACGGCTTCCGGTACGGGGAGTTCGGCCGTCACGTCGCCAAGTGGGTGCGCGCCGGCCACGTGACGACCGGCACCCACTGGATGCACGCCGCCGTCGTCGAGAACGGGCTCGGCCCCGCCGCCCCGCTGTGGGCGGTGCGCTCCGGGGCGGCCCCCGACGCGGACGCGCTCTCCGCGGCCGTGGGCGTCGCCGTCACCGGCTCCGGGGCCGCCGACCGCGCCGCGGACGTCTGCGGCCGCCTCGACGCCCTCGGCCGCACCGGCGACGCCCGGCTGAGCGGGGTGCTGGCCGCCCTGCTGCACGCCACCCCGCGGGTCCGCCTCGCGGCCCGCCTGGCAGGGCCGCTCGGCATGCCGCAGGCCCGGCGCGTGGCCGACCTGGCCGGACTCCGCCCCGCCCTGCACCGCCCGTACCCCGACGAGGACCGCGCGGCCGGCCTCGCCCGCCTGGCGCTCGCCGCCGACCTGGGTGTGCTGCACGCCGTGGCGGCGGCCACGGCACCCGACGCCGAGGCCCGCGAGCAGGCCGAATGGTCGGCGCTGCACGCCGAGGAGGCCGGCCTGCTCGGCCCCGACCCGCTGCGCCCGCTGCGCCACGGGCTGCGCGAGGCCCTCGCCGGGCTGGACACCGAGGCCGCCGACCGCTGCTGGGCCGAGGCGCGCGCCGCGTACGCCGCCGGGCGGATCGCCGGCCCGGAGGAGGCCGTTGCCGCCACCTGGCGGTGGCGCTCCGCGGAGTTCCCCCGGCTGATCCACCTGACGGGACCCGCGGGCAGCGGCAAGAGCACCTTCGCCGGCACGCTGCCCGGCGGCACCGTCCGCATCGCCCTCGACGACCTGCGGCTCGCCCGCGGCTCCCGAGCCGACCAGCGCGCCAACGCCGACGTCCTGCGCGAAGGCCTGCGCCGGCTCGACACCGCCCTGGCCGGGCGTGCGACGGTGGTGTGGGACGCGACGTCCCTCAACCCGCACCAGCGCTCCCTGGTGCACGCGGTGGCCCGCCGCCGCGACGCCCTGGTCACGCACGTGGTGACCCCCGTCGACGAGGAGGAACTGGCCCGCCGCAACGCCGGCCGCGCCCACCCGGTGCCGCCGGTCGTACTGACCGCGCAGGCCCGCCGGTTCACCCCGCCCTACCCCGGCGAGGCCCACCGCACCTGGTACGTCGGCGCGGGCGGCACCGTCGAGGACATCGACGGCTCGCTCGGCGGCGCCGCGACCGGACAGGAGGCGTGACATGCGCACCAGCGAGGAGATCTACCACCGCGTGCGCTGGGACGCCCGGTTCGACCCGGCCCGGTTCGTGATCGGCGTGCACCAGCGCGGCGCCCCGCCCGCGCGCATCCCGCTGCCCGCGTTCGTGCCGGGCGGCGACATCCCCTGGCACCGCGTGCTGTTCGTCGAGGCGGACGGCGAACGCGTCTGGGACCGGGCCACCGGCACCGACCGCATCGACGCCACCGACGCCGGACGCGTCGGCGACCCGCGCCTGCTGCGCCCGCCGTTCTTCACGGCCCGCGTCCCGCACGCCTGGGACGACGGCGGCCGGACCTGGCGCCCCGCCGGGCGGCCGGCCCCCGGGCGGGCCGGGACGGCGGACGGCGGCCGGCTGCGCGTCCTGACCTGGAACACCCTGTGGGACCGGTACGACAGCCACCGCATCGACACCGTCCGCCGGCGTCCCCTGCTGCTGCGCGCGCTCGAGGAGGCGGACGCCGACGTCATCGCCCTCCAGGAGGTCGAGTCCGCGCTGCTGGACATGCTGCTGCGGACCGACTGGGTGCGCTCCCGCTACACCCTCGGCACCGACCCGGCCGGACGTGACACCGATGACGCCGGGGTGCTGCTGCTCAGCCGGCTGCCCGTACGGGAGGCTGCCCGGCACACCCTCGGCCCGCACAAGGCCGTCGCCGCGATCACCGTCGACACCTCCGCCGGACCGCTGGTGGTCGCGGCCACGCACCTCAGCAGCGACCACTCCGACGACGGCCCGGCCCGCAGGCAGGCCGAACTCGCGCGGCTCGCCGAGGGACTGGCCGGCGTCGAAGGCGCCCTGCTGCTGCTCGGCGACTTCAACGACGGAGGCGACGGGCCGGCGTTCGCCCTCGGCCTGCGCGACGCCTGGACCGAGGCGCACGGGCCGCACGACCGCACCCCCACCTTCGACCCGGCCGCCAATCCGCTTGCCGCGGTCTCCTCGCTCAGCGGCCGTGCCTCCCGGCTCGACCGGGTCCTGCTGCGTGCGGGGGGACCCCGCGTCACCGGCGCGGCCCTGCACGGCGACACCCCCACGGAGGACGGCCTGTTCGTCTCCGACCACTACGGCGTGCAGGTCACCCTCTCCCTCACCGCCGGGACCGAGGACGACACCGAGGACGTCCTGGACGTGCCGCCCACCGCCCGCACCGCCGTCTCCTGGCTGCCGCCGGACGAGCTGTGGCCCGCCCTCCAGGCCGTCCGCCGCGACCACGACCCGCAGATCCACCGCTGGCCGCCGCACGTCAACCTGCTCTTCGGCTACGTGCCCGAGGCCGCGTTCGAGCGCGCGGCACCCCTGCTGTCCCTGGCCGCGGCCGGCGTACCGCCCTTCACCGCACGCCTCGACGGGGTGCACACCTTCGGGCACCGCGAGGACGCCACCGTCTGGCTGGACCCGGCGGCCGGCGACGGCGCCTCCTGGACGGCGCTCCGGCACGCCCTCGCCCGCCGCTTCCCCCGCTGCCGGGGCCGCGCCGAGGGCTTCACCCCGCACCTGTCGCTCGGCCGCACCCGGGACCCGCTGCGGGTCGCGGCCGACTGCGCGGCCCGGCTGGGCGGGGCGACGGCACAGGTCGGCGAACTCGTCCTGCTCTCGCGGCGCGGCGACGAACCGATGCGGGTCCGTGCCTCCGTCGCCCTCGGCACGGGGGAACTGCGCTGGGTGCCCGACGCCGCCGAGGCGGATCCCGTCACACGCGAGGACGACCTCCCGCACGCCCGGGAGACCGCGCGGCGCGTGGCCGCCGCCCTGGACGACGGCGTGGTCCACCTCGCCGGCTCCCGTCGCATGGGCTGCGCGCTCCCCGGCGCCGACCTCGACCTCGTCGCGGCGCTGCCGGGCAGCGCCGACCTGGGCGCGGTCCGGGCCAGGGTCACGGCCGCGCTGCCGGAGGCCACCCGCGTGCGGAAGGTGACCGGAGCCCGCGTGCCGGGACTGCGCTTCCGCGTCGGCGCCCTCGACGTCGACCTGGTCGTCGTCGCCACCGGCGGCCTCGACCCCGCCGAGGCCGTGGACCGCCGCGCCGAACTGGGGGAGGCCGCCGCCGTCGCGCTGAGCGCCGTCAGCGACGCCGACGCCGTCCTCGAACTCGCCGGGGACCAGGGCCGCTTCGCGGGTCTCGCCCGAGAGGTGAAGGCCTGGGCCCGGGCACGCGGCCTGGACTCCGCGCCCTTCGGCGGCCTGCCCGGCCTGGCCTGGGCGCTGCTCGCCGCCCGCACCGTCCACGACGCCCCCAGCGCGGCAGGCACCGACCTGCTCCGGCACTTCTTCGCGACCTGGGCCGCCTGGGACTGGCGTCAACCGGTGGGCGCCGCCGTGGCACCGGGCCCGGCGGTCTCCATCGCCACCCCCACCGAGCCCGTCCGGCTGTGCAGCGCACAGGTCGGCCCGGACGGCCGCGACCTGCTCGTCCAGGAGCTCTACCGCGCCTGGGAGTCGCTGGAGTCCGCGGCCGGTACGGGAGCCGGCCCGCTGTCCGTTCCGGCCGGCCCGCCGCCGCACCGCCGCCACGCGGCCTGGGCGGTGCTGGCGGTGCACGGGGCGACGGAGGAGGAGTTCGAGGACACCCTCGGCAGGGTCCGGGGGCGTGTCAGGGCGCTGCTCACCGCGCTGGAGGACGCCGGCACCGGCGGCGTCCACGCCTGGCCCCGCCCGTTCCGCACCACGCCCCGTTCCGCCCACTACGCCGTCGGCCTCGGCCCCGTTCCGCCCGACGCGGCCGGCCTCGCCCGGATCGCCGCGGCGTGGACCCGCGGCCTCCCCGGCGTCGAGGTCACCCGTGCGGAGGGCGGCGCGGTGCCGACGCTGCGGTGAGGGACCGCGGGTCGGCGGCGTCGCGGCTGCCGGTGCCGATCTGACCATGACGCGTCGGGTCGCGGCGTGCGGGGCGCTGTTCGGCGCCGCACCGGCCGTGCGGTGCCGCCGGCACCGATGCCGGTCGGCGGCGCGCGACGGGCTCGGGCACCGCCCCGCGCCCTTGAGCCGGTCGTGCGGGCCCGGGGTGGCCGGGTGCGTGGCCAGGGCCTCGCGTTCCCTCCGCGACCCACTGGGCGCGCGGAACCGGCGGACGCCGTCGCGGGGTTCAGGCGGCCGTGAACTCGACGATGCCGATGTCCCCCGCCGTGCGGACCGACGAGACCCGCAGGCCCGCGTCCGCGCCGAGCGCGGTCAGCGCGGCCACCCCGCGTTCCCGGCCGCCGAAGTACACCAGCATGCGCAGGTCCATCGCGGTCACGGTCGACTCCCGGTCGGCGCCCACCTTCTCCACGACGAGGACCCGGCCGTGCTCCCCGGCGGCCTCGGCGCAGCGGCGCAGGACGGCCCGTGCCGCGTCGTCGTCCCAGTCGTGCAGGATCGCGCAGAGCAGGTAACCGCCGGCCCCCCTGGGCAGGGTCTCGAAGAAGCTGCCCGCGACCACGTCGCCGCGGTCGCCGAGCCCGGCCGCCGCCAGCGTCGCGCGGGCCGCGTCGGCCGTGGCGGGCTGGTCCAGCACGGTGCCGCGCAGCTCGGGGAAGGCGGTCAGCAGCGCCGCGAGCAGCGTCCCGTTGCCTCCGCCCACGTCGACGACGTGCCCGAGCGCGCCCCAGTCGTACGCCGGGACCAGCGCGGTCGCCCACGCCGCGACGTCCACCCCCATCTGCCGGTCGTAGGAGCGGGTCCGTTCCCCGTCCGCCGCCAGGTCCTCCCAGAACCCGCGGCCGTACTGCCGCGGGAAGGCGGCCGTGCCCGTGCGCACGCTGTGCGGCAGCTGGACGAAGGCCAGTTCGGCCCGGCCGAGGCCTCCTTCGGTGTCCAGCCACTCCCGCAGCCCGCCCGGATGGTCGGACCGCAGCTCCTCGCCGCGCGCCGTCAGCGCGTACCGCCCACCGCCGTCCCGGGTGACCACCCCGGCACCGGCCAGGTGCCGCAGCAGCCGGTCCAGCGCGCCCGAGTCGGCGCCGGTGTCCTGCGCCAGCTCGGTTGCCGTACGGGGACCGTCCGCCAGACGGTCCGCCACCTTGAGCGTCGCCGCCGTGCGCAGCGCCATCGGCGTCACCAGGTCCGCCAACCGCCACAGCGGAACGTCCCGTTGCTCCTCGCCCGTCACCAGCGACTCCCTCTCCTCGCGACCGGCCGAACGGCGGCCGACCGGTCAGCCTCGCCCCGACACACAGGCCCCGCAAGCGATTTACCCCGGTCAGGTTGCGCTGCGGCCACGAAACGGTTGCGGCCGACGCCAACCGCGGCGCCGTGCGCGGGGGTCGGGCACCATGGCCGGACATGGAGCGAGACCGGTACGTCGACTTCCTGCGGGCCCTGGCGATCTGCATGGTCGTGCTCGGCCACTGGCTGATCACCGCTCTCGTCCGCGAGCCGGGCGGGGGCGTCGTGGCGCCCGAGCTCCTGGCGGAGGTCCCCTGGACGCAGTGGCTCACCCTGGGCTTCCAGATCATGCCGCTGTTCTTCCTCGCCGGGGGCCACGCCGCGGGCGGTTCCTGGGCGCGTACCCGGGCGGCGGGCGGCACGGCTGCCCCCTGGGTGGCCCGCCGGGCCCTGCGCCTGCTGCTGCCCGCGGCCGCCTACTGCGGGCTGGTGCTGCTCGCCGTCGCGATCTGCTCGGCGGCCGGTGTGGACCGGCCCACGCTCGCTCTCGCGGGATGGGCGATGGCCATGCAGTTCTGGTTCCTGCCGGTCTATCTGCTGCTCAGCGCCCTGACCCCGGTGCTGCACGCGGCGCACCGGCGCTGGGGGCTGTGGGTGCCCGCGGTGATGGGCGCGGTCGCCGTCGTGGTGGGTTCGCTCGTGACGGCGGGCGCGCCGGCGTCCGCCGGGCTGGTCGACTACGTACTCGTCTGGGGCGTGGCGTACCAGCTCGGGTTCTGCTGGCGCGACGGACGGTTGACGCGCGGGCACGCCGCCGGGATGGCGGCCGGCGGCGCGCTGGCCTTCGCGGCGCTGACCACCCTCGGGCCGTACCCGGTGAGCCTGATCCGGGTCACCGGACAGACCGTCGGCAACGCCGACCCCCCGTCGCCCGCCATGCTGGCCTGGGTGGTGGCCCAGGCGGGCGCGTGCCTGCTGGCCGCGCCGGCCGTCCGGCGGGCCCTGCGCGGCGTACGCGTCGGCCGGGCCGTCGCCTTCCTGGGCCGCGCGAGCATGACGCTGTACCTGTGGCACATGCTGCCCGTGCTGCTCGTGGCGGTGTTCTACCTGGCCGGCGTCGCCCCCGACGCACCCTTGGGCGGCGCCGCCTGGTGGGCGCTCCGCGTGCCGTGGCTGCTGGTCCTCGCGGTGTTCATGGCGGGCGTGCTGGCCGTACTGCGCCCGCTGGAACGCGCGCTGGCCCGGCTGTCCGCCGCCGTGGCACCGCCACCCGGCGCGCGCCAGGACCGCCCCGCCCTCCTCTGGGCGGGCCTCGCGTGCAGCACGGCCGCCCTCGCCCACTGGTCGGTGCACGGCCTCGCCCCCGACGGCCGGTTCCCCACCCTGGCCGCGCCGGCCTTCGCCCTGGGCACGGCGCTGGTGACGCTGCCCCACCGCCCCGCGCCGCGCGGTCCCCGGGACGGCGAACCGGCGGCGCCCGCGCGCGAGGCGGCCTGACGCCGTCCCCGCCTCCCGGGGCCCGGTGACGACTACGCCCCGTGCGCGGCGAGTTCCGCCAGCGCGTCGAAGGTGCGGACGAGGACCGCGCGCCGCTCGGCGCGGTACTCCGGCGAGGGTTCCAGGTCGTCGATCGCCGCGTCCCAGGCGGCGAGGTGCGCCGCCTTCCACCGGTGGACCGTCGCGGCCGCGGGCAGCACCGCGCCCGCCCAGCCCCGGCCGGCGATCAGGTGGAGCAGTTCCACGTTGCAGGGCACGGCCACGCCCCAGTACTCGTCGGGCTCCAACGTCCCCGGCGCGCCGGCCACGGCGTCCTCGACCTCGCGGACCAGCCGCGCGGTGAGCAGCGACAGATGGTCCGCCGCCGTGTCCCCGTCGAAGTTGCCGCTGCCCCAGCTGCCCATCGTTCCTCCGCTCACGGTTCGATCAGCCCGGCCCGGATCGCGTACCGGGTGAGTTCCAGCCGGTCGCGCAGGCCCAGCTTCTGCAGGATGTTGGCACGGTGGCGTTCGACCGTCTTGGCGCTGATGAAGAGGATGTCGGCGATCTCCTTGGAGGTGTGGCCCTCGGCGACCAGCTTCAGGATCTCCTCCTCCCGGTCGGTGACGGCCCGGGCGGGCAGCGGCTCGCCCTGCCGGGCGCGTTCCAGCAGGTTGCGCACGAGCGCGGTGACGGCGCCCGGGTAGATGAACGGCTCGTCACGCACCGCCGCCCGGCAGGCCTCCACGAGGTCGCGGTCGGCGACGGACTTCGGGACGTAGCCGCTGGCCCCGGCGCGCAGCGCCTCGAAGAAGAACTGCTCGTTGTCGTGCATCGTCAGCATGAGGATGCGCAGCCCGGGACGCAGCCGGGACAGTTCGCGGGCCGCCTGGAGTCCGGTGAGGCGGGGCATCGCGATGTCCAGGACCGCCAGGTCGAGTTCGTGGGCGCGGGCCTGCTCGATGGCCTCGGCGCCGTCCCCGGCCTCCGCGACGACGGTCAGGTCCGGTTCGTCGTCGAGGATCATCCGCACCCCACGGCGCACCAGCGCGTGGTCGTCGGCGAGCAGGATGCGGGTCTTCGCCGCCTCGGGCACGGTCAGTGGTCCTCCTCGGGCGCGGGTACGTCCAGCCGTACCTCGGTACCGCGACCGCCCGGTCCGGGGCCGAGCGTGAGCCGTGCCCCGACCAGCAGGGCGCGTTCGCGCATCCCCCGGATCCCGGCGCCCTCCGGCGCGGCGCCGAGACCCTTGCCGTCGTCGCGGACGGTCAGGCGCGTGCCGCCCGCGGTGCGTTCCAGCCGCAGTTCCACCCGGGCCGCGCCCGCATGGCGCGCGGTGTTGGTGAGGCCCTCCTGGGCGACCCGGTACAGGACCAGCTCGGTCTGCTCGTCCAGGGCGGGCGGTTCGGGGTCGAGGCGCAGCGCCACCGCCAGCGCCGGCGAGGTGAACTCGGCGGTCAGCGCGCGCAGCGCGCTCGGCAGGCCGAGTTCCTCCAGGACCCCGGGCCGCAGCCGGCGCGCGATGCGGCGGATCTCCTCCAGGCTCCCGCGGGTGGTCTCGCGGACCTGGTGCAGTTCCTCGCGCAGCGGGCCGGGGGCCAGTTCGGTGACGTGCTTGAGCTGCAGGAGCACGGCGGTGAGCGTCTGCCCGACCTCGTCGTGGAGTTCCTGCGCGATGCGCTGCCGCTCCGCCTCCTGGCCGGACAGCACGCGGGCGCTGCCGGCGGCCTGTTCGCTCTCCAGCCGGTCGAGCATGGTGTTGAACGTCGTGATGAGCTCGGCGACCTCCCCGTGCCCGGCGGCGGCCGGCCGGCTGCCGGGCCGCAGCAGGTCCGCCGCCGCCATGGCGCGGGTCAGCCGGCGCAGCGGCGCCAGCCCGACGCGCAGCAGCACGGCGTTGGCGACCAGCATCGCGGCCAGGCCCGCCACGACCACCGCCGCCTCGGCCGGCAGGACGGGGGAGGAGACCGTGACCGGCCCCAGCAGCAGCGTCGTCGCCACCGCCAGTACGACGGCGTTGAGCAGGAAGATCCGCCAGAACAGCGACACGGCCCAGGGCCTCCTCTCGGGGTGACGTGCGGGGACCGGGCCCCGCCGCGGGGTCAGTCCCCGGCGACGGGGGTCGGGGTACGCTCCGGCTCGGCGCCGCTCTTGCGCACCGGGGCGCGGCGGCCCGTCAGCGCGCGGGCCAGCGGCTCGGTGAAGCGGGCCGTCAGCGGGCCGAAGACCACCAGCAGCAGGACGTACGCGGTGGCCAGCGGGCCCAGCGCCGGTTCGATGCCCGCCGTGACGCCGAGCCCCGCGATGACGATGGAGAACTCGCCCCGCGCCACGAGCGCGCCGCCCGCCCGCCACCTGCCGCGCACCGCGACCCCGGCGCGGCGTGCCGCCCAGTACCCGGTGGCGATCTTGGTGAGCGCGGTGACGACCGCCAGCGCCAGCGCGGGCAGCAGGACGGGCGGGATGCTCGCCGGGTCGGTGTGCAGACCGAAGAACACGAAGAACACGGCCGCGAACAGGTCCCGCAGCGGGCTCAGCAGCGAGTGGGCGCCCTCGGCGACCTCCCCGGACAGGGCGATGCCCACCAGGAACGCGCCCACCGCCGCCGACACCTGCAACTGCTGGGCGATGCCCGCCACCAGCAGCGTCAGGCCCAGCACCACGAGCAGCAGCTTCTCCGGGTCGTCGCTGGAGACGAAGCGGGAGATGACCCGCCCGAAGCGGACCGCGACCAGCAGCACCAGGCCGGCGGCGCCCAGCGCCACGGCCAGCGTCACACTGCCCGCCGCCCAGCCGACCCCGGCCAGCAGGGCGGTGAGGATCGGCAGGTAGACCGCCATCGCCAGGTCCTCCAGGACCAGGATGCTCAGGATGACCGGCGTCTCGCGGTTGCCGAGCCGCCCGAGGTCGCCCAGCACCTTGGCGATGACCCCGGAGGAGGAGATCCAGGTGACGCCCGCCAGCACCACCGCGGCGACCGGGCCCCAGCCGAGCAGCAGCGCCGCCACCGCGCCCGGCAGCGCGTTGAACGCGATGTCGACCAGTCCCGACGGGTACTGCGTCCGCAGGTTCCCGATCAGGTCGCTCGCGGTGTACTCCAGGCCGAGCATCAACAGCAGCAGGATGACGCCGATCTCGGCGCCGATCGCCACGAACTCCTCACTGGTGCCCAGCGGCAGGATCCCGCCCTCGCCGAAGGCGAGACCGGCCAGCAGGTAGAGGGGGATGGGGGAGAAGCGCAACCGTCCGGCGACCCGGCCGAGCAGGCCGAGACCGAGGATGATGGCGCCGAACTCGATGAGGAAGACCGCGGAGTGCAAGGGCTCACTCCCGCCCGAGTATCGCGGCGGCGGCCTCGACGCCCTCGCGGGTGCCGATGACGATCAGCGTGTCGCCGCCGGACAGGCGGAAGTCCGGTGCGGGGGAGGGGATCGCGTCCGCCCTGCGCAGCACGGCGACGATGGAGGCGCCGGTGTCCGTGCGCATCCGGGTCTCGCCGAGCAGGCGGCCGTTCCAGTGCGAGGTGACGGGCAGTTCGATGCGCTCCGCGACCAGGCCGAGGTCGGTGGTGTGCAGCAGGTTGGGGCTGTGGTGCGTCGGCATCAGCGCGTCGATCAGCGACATGGCCTCGGCCCCGGTCAGCCGCAGCGACTGCGCGCACGCGTCCGGGTCGTCGGCGCGGTACACGTTCACCGTCCGCGACCCGTCGCGGTGGGCGACCACCGACAGATGGCGCCGGTCCCGCGTGGTGAGGTCGTACCGGACACCGATGCCCGGCAATGGTGTCGTGCTCATCCGCGGAGCTGGCACAGCTCGAATCCCTTCACGGACGGCACACCGCCGCCCGGTTCCTCGTCCGTTTCGTCCCCCGTGGAGCCTCATCCTTTCATCCGGGCGAAGCGGGCCGATATGGGTGCTGACACCCATCGCGGGCCCGTGTGACGGTTCCCACACCGCGGACGGGAAGGGCCCGGGGAACCGGTGTCCTACCTGAGCGCAGCCTTATGTGTTCTTGAAGATCCGCTCCCGACCGGCGAGTTCTCCGCCCGGGGCGCCTAGGGTCACAGTGCCCGGCACATCGCGTTCGGACGTGCCCGGTGAAGTCCCGTCGTCCGGAGGTACCCCGAGCATGAGTTCCCACAGGAAACGACGCCGCGCCGGTTCGGCGCGGTCCTGGCCGCTGGCCGCCGCCGTGGCGACGGTGGCCGCGGGCGCCCTGGCCGGGACCAGTGCGCAGTTCGGGAACCACGTCGGCGGCAAGGACAAGGCCCCGCTCGCGGCCGGCGACCGGGAGGGTGACGACCCCGTCGCCTCCGACGCGCTCCCGGAGACAGCGAGCCCCGGTCCGACGACCGCGAGCCCCAGCCCGTCCGCCCCCCCGGAGCGGCGCAAGCCGGCCTCGCGGCACACCCGCGCACCGCGGCCCTCCGCCACGCCGACCCGCACGGTGACCCCGTCACCGGCCAGGACGACCGTCACGGCGCAGCCCCCGAAGTCCGGCGCCGAGGACTCCGTCGTCGCGGAGATCGTCCGGCTGGTCAACGTCGAGCGGGCGTCCGCCGGATGCCGCCCGGTGACGCTGGAGTCGCGGCTCACCGACGCCGCCCAGGACTACACGGACGTGATGGCCCGCTCCGGCGTCCTCTCCCACACCGGCCCCGACGGTTCCACCATGGCCGGGCGCGTCGACGCCGCCGGGTACCCGTGGTCGAGGCTCGGCGAGAACATAGCCGTCGGCCAGCAGACCGCCGCCGCCGTGATGGACGCCTGGATGCACAGCGAGGGGCACCGGGCGAACATCCTCAACTGCGACTTCGAGCAGATCGGGGTCGGCGTGAACACGTCGTCCAACGGTCCCTGGTGGACCCAGGACTTCGGCACGCCCCGCTGAACCGCCGACCGGCCGGTCAGCTGGGGCGGCCGGTCGGCCTCAGGCCGGGTGCGGGTGACGCCTCGTGCGTCGGGCCGCTTTCCATCCCCCCACAGGCGGCCCGCCGGCGAGCCCGAGCGTCACCCGCACCCTCGCGCCGCCCAGCGGGCCCCTGCTGATCTCCATGCCGCCGCCGGCGGCGGCCGCCGTCCGCTGCACGATGTCCAGCCCGAGGCCCGTGGACCCGCCGACGCTCACCCCGCGGGCCCGGGCGGTGTCCGGGTCGCTGATCCCCGGCCCCGCGTCGTCCACCGTGAGCAGCACCGCCCGGCCGGCCCTGGCCACCGTGACCGCGAGCGCCGTGCCCTGCGGGGTGTGCCGGAACACGTTGCCGATCAACGCGTCGACGACCGCCGCGAGGTCGTCCTCGCCGAGCGGCACCGCGGTCTCCTCCGCCGTCGCCTCCAGGCGGCACTCGCGTCCCTGCTGCGCCGCCAGGACGGACCAGAACTCGACCCTCCCGCGCACCACGGCCGACACCTCGCACTCCGGTGCGCGGCCCGGGCGCTCGGGCGGCGCCGACAGCGGTGTGCGGGCCGTGTCGATGATCGAGTCCAGCTCGCTCTCCAGGTGCGCGATCGCGGCCTCCAGGTCCTCGCCCCGGTAGCCGGGGACCTGCGCCGCGATCCGCTCGGCCTCCAGCTGCAACCGGGTCAGCGGGGTCCGCAGCCGGTGCGAGAGGTCCGCGACCAGCTCCCGCTCCATGGCGAGCAGTTCCACGACCCGGTCGGCCATGGTGTTGAAGGCCACCCCGGCCTCCTGCAGTTCGGGCGGCCCGGCCGGCTCGACCCGGATGCCGAGTTCCCCCGCGCCGAGCGAGCGCGAGGCACGGGACAGGCCCTGGGAGGCCCGCACCACGCGCGCCCCCAGCCGGTCCGCGACGAGCACCGACCCCGCCACCAGGCCCAGCGCCAGCAGCGCCATCATCGCCCAGGAGGCCTTCACCCCGCGGTCCAGATCGGCGCGGGGGACGAAGGCCTCCACCACCGCCACCCGGTCCCGGGCCAGGATCACCGGCTGGAGGTAGACCCAGCCCGCGGAGGTGTCCGAGGCCATCGTCCGGCGCCCGTCGGCCGCCCGGTCGAGGGCCTCCTGCGAGGCGTGCACCGTGCCGACCACCTGCCCGCCGGGCAGCCGCACGCTCAGGTGGTCGCCCGAGTCCAGCCCCGCCACCGCCTGCTGGACGTCCGCCGGCCGCGTGGTCAGGGCCAGCACCGGCGCCAGCGCAGCGGCCCGCTGCTCGGCGACGGTGGTCGCCCGCGTACGGGCCTCGGACTGCACCAGCAGGGCCAGCGGGATCAGGAACGACAGCGCCACCATCGACGTCACCGCCAGCGCCACCCCCGCCAGGGCGCGTCTCATCGCGGCGTCACCAGCTTGATGCCGACCCCCCGGACGGTGTGCAGGTAGCGCGGCTGCGAGGCCCGCTCGCCCAGCTTGCGGCGCAGCGCCGACAGATGGACGTCGATCGTCTGGTCCTCCACGTAGGACTGCTGCCACACGTCCGCCAGGATGCGGCCGCGCGGCACCACCCGGCCGGCGTGCTCGGCCAGATAGGCGAGCAGGTCGAACTCCCGTCTGGTCAGGCGCAGTTCCAGCCCGTCGTGGTACGCCACCCGGGCCGGTACGTCGATCAGCAGACCGCCCACCCGCAGCCCGCCGGCCGGGCCCTCCGGGGCCGGGCCCTGCGGCTGCGGCGCCGGCGCCATCGCCGAGCGGCGCAGCACCGCCGTCAGCCGGGCCACCAACTGGCCCCCGGAGAACGGCTTCACGAGGTAGTCGTCGGCGCCCGCGTTCAGCACCCGGATCACCTCGCTGTCCTCGTCGCGGGCGGTCGTGACGAGCACCGGGACCCGCGAGATGCCGCGCAGCATCCGCAGCACGTCCACCCCGTCCAGGTCCGGCAGCCCGAGGTCGAGCACCACCGCGTCCGGCGGGCGCTGCGCCGCCTGCCGCAGCGCCTCGAAACCGTAGGCCGAGCTGTGGACCACGTGGCCGTGTGCGGTCAGCACCTCGACCAGCCGCGCGCGTATCGCGGGGTCGTCCTCGACCAGGAGTACGGATGCCATGTGGAGGGACAGTAGCCGGTCGGGAAAGATGGCGGCGTGCCCCGGTACCTGCGCTACGTCGTCATATGGCTCTCGTGCACCGCGGTCAGCGTGACCGCGGTCATGCTCACCGTGGGCTTCGTGGTGGGCTCGACGCGCCCGACGCCGCCCGTCGCGCGGGACGTCCCCGAGAGCGCGCTCGCCGCCGGCAGCCCCTCCGCGGCGCAACCTCCCTCCCCCTCCCCCTCTCCCTCGCACTCCGCACCGGCGTCCCCGGCCGCGAAGCGCACCCCCGACCGCACCACCGTGCGCCGGCCCACCCGGACCCCGGTCCGGCCGGTCACCACCCCGCCCGCCACCCGCACCGCCCGCCCCCCGTCCGCCACGCCCGTCGACTGCGGCACCGGCGGCGCGGGCGTCCACACCCTGCAGTCCCAGGGCGGCCAGGCCTCGGTGCGCTTCGGCGAGGACGCCGTGTGCCTCGTCTCGGCCGTGCCCGCCAGCGGGTTCACCGTCTCCACCCGGCGCGCCGGGGCGCAGCAGTTGACGGTCACGTTCTCCGGCGACCGGCACCGCTCCGAGATCGTCGCCACCACCACCCCGCAGAGCAAGGCGACCATCCGCGAGGTGTCCTGGTGACCCGGCGCGGACGGCGACCGGGATACTGGGCGCCATGCGTATCGACTTCGATCCCGAGGCCATGGGCCGGACCCCGTTCTACAAGCTCCTGACCTCGGTGGTCGTCCCGCGCCCCATCGCCTGGGTCTCGACGCTCAGCGAGGCGGGGACGGCCAACCTCGCACCGCACTCCTTCTTCACCGTCGCGTGCGTCAGCCCGCCGGTGGTGCAGTTCACCTCCGTCGGACGGAAGGACTCGCTGCGCAACATCGAGGAGACCCGGCAGTTCGTGGTCAACCTCGCGCCCGAGCACCTCTTCGAGCAGATCAACGCCACCGCCACCGACTTCCCGCGCGGCGTCAGCGAGTTCGACGCGGTCGGCATCGCCCGCGAGCCCAGCCGTGCCGTCAAGCCGCCGCGCGTGGCCGCCTCGCCCGTCGCCCTGGAGTGCGAACTGCACAGCACGGTCACCCTCGGCGACTCCACCGTGGTCTTCGGCCGTGTCGTGCACGCCGCGGTCTCCGAAGCGGCGATGGCCGAGGGCCACCCCGATGTCCGCAAGCTCCGCCCGCTGGCCCGCCTCGGCAAGGACGAGTGGGGCACGACCGGCGAGGTCCTGGAGATCTCCCGCATCCGCTACGCCGACTGGCCGGGCGTCGTCCAGGGCTAGGCCGTGTCGTCAAATGCCCTCCCCCAACCTTCGGCCGGGGGTGCCCCCACCCCACGGCTCCCCCAGCTGCGCTGGGAGGTACCCCCAGGCACGGCACTCCCCCAGCTCCGCTGGGAGGTGCCCCCACGCTGCGTTGTCGAATCGTCCGAGTAGCCCACTACGAGGACGACTCTCCG
>NZ_JBEXYN010000059.1:0-43382 GCF_040630935.1 Streptomyces sp. NPDC005722 | reverse complement strand
TGGTGCGTTCGGTGGACGCCCCGGAGCCGCCGCACCCCCCGCAGATGGAGGTGCTTCACCGGCTGCGCCGCCGTTCCCGCGCCGGGGCAGGCCGCGGCGGGGCCCCGCCCGGGAGGCCGCCGCAGGGCCTTCGGCCGCCGGCGCCCCCGGTACCGTCCCGGAGCGTCGATAATCGACGTATGAGTCAGCGCAACGCTTCGAACACCACACTGGGTGACTTCCTGCGGGCGTGCCGTTCCCGGGTGAACCCCGGGGACGTCGGCCTCCCGGACGACGGGCGCCACCGCCGGGTCCCGGGCCTTCGCCGGGAGGAGCTGGCGCAGCTGGCGAACGTGAGCGTGGACTACGTGGTGCGCCTGGAGCAGGGCCGCACGGTGCACGTCTCCACGGCGGTGCTGGAGTCGCTGGCGCGGGCGCTGCGCCTGCGGCCCGACGAGCGCGACTACCTGCTGCGGGTCGCCGCGGCCGGCGCCGAACCGCTCACCCCGGCGCCGGGCCGTATCAGGCCGCAGACGCAGACCCTGCTCGACGGGCTGCAGGAGTACCCGGCCCTGGTGCTGAGCCACCGGCTGGACGTGCTGGGCTGGAACGCGCTGGGCGCGGCGCTGCTCACGGACTTCGCCGCCGTGCCGGAGCCGCGGCGCAACCTCGTGCGCATGGCGTTCCTGGACCCGGCCTTCCGCGAGCTGTACGTGGACTGGCGGACCGTCGCCCGCGAGTGCGTCGCCTACCTCCGCATGGGCGCGGCGCGGGACCCGCAGGACCCGCGGCTGAAAGCGCTGGTGGCGGAACTCTCCGACGCCGACGCCGACTTCCGCCGCTGGTGGTCCGACCACCGGGTGCGGACCCGGGCCGCGGGCGAGAAGACCTTCCGGCACCCGGTGGCCGGCACGATGACGCTGGACTTCCAGAGCCTCGTCGTGGGCGACGACCCGGACCAGACCGTCTTCGTCTACACCGCGCAGCCCGGCACACCCGCCCACGAGGCGCTGCGCTTCCTGGCCACGTGGTCGGCGAGCCCCGCGGCCGTCCGCCCCTGACCGGATCCGACTGGTAACGCCGGTCCCAGGAAGCCGTCGCCTACGGATGATCCTTCTCTGGCCCGCCCTCCACCGCGGGCCGACGCTGGGGCACGTCGACACAACGACCCCCAGTGATCATCAGGAGCACATCACATGACGACGTGGTTCATCACCGGCGCATCCCGCGGGTTCGGTCTCGAGATCGCCCGGCAGGCCCTCGAACGGGGCGACAACGTCGTGGCCACCGCCCGCACCCCCCGCGTTGTAGAGGACGCGCTCGCGGCCCACGCCGACCGGCTGCTGGCCGTACCGCTCGACGTGAACGACGAGGAGCAGGCGCGGGCCGCCGTCGAGGCCGCGGTGGAGCGGTTCGGCACCATCGACGTCCTCGTCAACAACGCCGGCCGCGGTCTGCTCGGCGCGGTGGAGGAGACCAGCGACGCCGAGGCGCGCGCGGTGTTCGACACGAACGTCTTCGGACTGCTGACCGTGACCCGTGCCGTCCTGCCCGTCATGCGGGCCCGGCGGTCGGGGCGGATCGTCAACCTCAGCTCCGTCGGCGGCTTCGTCGGCTGGGCGGGCTGGGGCCTGTACTGCGCGACCAAGTTCTCGGTCGAGGCGGTCACCGAGTCCCTGCGCCTGGAGCTCGCGCCGCTCGGCATCCAGGCGACCGCGGTCGAGCCCGGCCCGTTCCGTACGGACTTCCTGGACTCCTCCTCCCTGCACCGCACCGAGCGGGTCATCGAGGACTACCAGGACAGCGCGGGCGGCATGCGCGCCTGGGCCGACGACAGCAACCACGCCCAGGACGGCGACCCCGTGAAGGCGGCGGCCGCCATCATCACCGTCGCCGGGGCGGAGGAGATGCCGGCCCGCATCCCGCTGGGCAAGGCCAGCGTCGCCGACGTGGAGGCGAAGCTCGCCGGTGTGGCCCGCGAGATCGGGACGTGGCGGGAGCTCGCCCTGTCCACCGACTTCACCTTGTGATCCAGGCCGGCCCCGCGGCCGTGTGAAGGCCCCGGGTCCCCCGCCGTCACGGCCGGGGACCCGGGGCCTTCGGTGCACCGCCTTGGCGGCAGGGTCTCAACGCAGCGCGTCCGGGCCCCCGTTGAGCGCGGTGAGCAGGGCCAGGGGAGTGGCCGCGGCCCACGCCTGGGGCGAGCAGGAGTGCGGGTACGGCACGGGGACCGGGTGCTCGTCCCGGCCGTACCCCGCCATCACCTCCGGCAGGCGCCAGTCGTGGGCGGCGGCGGCCTGGACCAGCCCGTGGGCGATCTGCGAGGCCTCCTCCGCCAGACCGCTGCGCGCCAGCCCCAGCACGACGACCGCGTTGTCGTGCGGCCAGATGCTGCCGCGGTGGTACGACAGCGGGTGGTACGGGGCCTGGCCCGCGGCGAGCGTGCGCACGCCCCAGCCGGAGAAGAAGTCCGGCTGCAGCAGCCGCCGGCCCACCGTCCGCGCGTCGGCCGGGTCGAGGATGCCGGACCACAGCAGGTGCCCGGCGTCCGAGGCGAGCGCGTCCACCTGTCGGTCCTCGCCGTCCAGGGCGAGGGCGGGGAAGTTCCGGCCGCTCATCCAGAAGTCCCGGCGGAACCGCTCCCGCAGGTCGGCCGCGGCCTTCTCGAGCCGGTCCGCCTCCTCGGCGTCACCCCAGACGGTACGGGCCAGGCGGGCGGTGCGGACCAGGGCGTCGTAGGCGTAGCCCTGGACCTCGGCCACGGCGAGCGCGCCCTCGGGGCGGCGGCCGTCGGCGAAGCAGATGGCCCCTTCGGAGTCCTTCCAGTTCTGGTGCGCCAGCCCGCCGCGCGCCGCGTCGGAGGTGTAGCGGAGGTAGCCGCCCGCGCCCAGCCCGCCGTCGCGGAACATCCACTCCACCGCGGCACGGGCGTGCGGCTCCAGGCGCCGCGCGAGCCCGGGGTCGCCGGTCGCCGCGCTGTGCGCCTCCAGCAGCACCAGGAACAGCGGTGTGGCGTCGACGCTGCCGTAGTAGCGGCCGTACGGTACCTGCCGGAAGTGGGCGAGTTCGCCGTGCCGGACCTCGTGCACGATCCGGCCCGGCTGCTCGAGGCGGGCCGCGTCGTGCCGGGTGCCCTGGGCCGCGGCGAGGGCCAGCAGCGTGTCCGCGGCCAGCTCCGGCCGGTACGGCAGCGCGAAGAGCGAGGTCAGCAGGGAGTCGCGGCCGAAGAGGGTGAGGAACCAGGGGATGCCGGCCGCGGGCACCAGCAGCGGCTCGCCGGCCGGGCCCGTCGCCGGCACGCGCAGCCGGGCCAGGTCGGCCAGGCCCGCCGCGCAGGCGCGCGCGAGTTCGTCCCAGTTGGTCAGCGAACGCGGCCGCGGCCGCGCCTGGACGAAGCCGTCCTCCTCGGCGGCGTGCCGGTTGCGGACCGACTCCGGGTCCGGGGGAGCGGCCGGTTCGGCGGCGCCGTGGGGCACCGCCCGGACGCTCAGGGCGAGCTCCGCCGCGCCGTGCCCGGGCAGCGGCAGCCGCCAGGTCAGCAGGCGCGCGGTGCCCGCGGGCTCCGTCCGGCGGACGGCCGCGGGGGCGGGGGAGGCGGTGACGGTGGTCCGGGCGTCCCAGTCCTCGCCGCGCCGGTAGCGGAAGGTGACACCGTCCGGACGGTCCTCGGCGGTGCGCCGGCCGTCCGCCTTGTCGTAGCGCCGGTGGTCGCCGCGCAGCTCGAACTGGTCCGCGAAGTCGGCGTCCACCTCCAGCGCGATCTCCACCGTGACCGGCTCCGCGCGGTTGCTGACCACACGGACGCGCTCGGTGAGGGCGCCCGCCTCGACGGCCTGCCGGCGGAAGAGCGAGTACGCCGGGGGTTCGTCCCGGCCGCCCTCGGGGGTGAGGACGAAACCGTCGTCGGAGGAGGTCAGCAGGGACGGCACGACACCGTCCGCGGTGAGCCGCCAGCGGCTCAGGTGCCGGGCGTCGCGGATGAAGAGGCCGTCGGGGGTGTCCCCGCGCCGTCCGGTGATGTCGCCGGAGCGGCTGGTGGAGGCGAAGGTGCCGCGGTGGACCAGCAGACGTTCGACGGTCATCGGGCGGGCTCTCCTTGCGGTGTCCGGTGCAGCAGGTCCAGGGCCAGGGCGGCGGTCCAGCTGAAGCGGCGGATGCCGCGGCCCTGGCCGCCGTGCGGTTCGACGTACTCGGCGAACCCGGTGCGGCGGGCGTCGTCGAGCGCCTGGTCGCGCAGGGCGTCGGCCGCGCGGTCCGCGCCGTGCTGCCGCAGCCCGCGCTCGACCAGCCAGGCGGTGTTGAACCAGCTGGGGCCCCGCCAGTAGCGGTTGCCGTCGTACTCAGGGGCGGTGAGGTCGTAGCTCGGCACCAGGTGCACCCGGCCGAGCCCGAAGCGCTCGCCGTGCGCCGTCGCGATCAGCGACCGCGCGACGTCCTGCGGGAGGCCGGGCACGACCAGCGGCACCAGGCCCGCGACGCTGTGGCCGCCGACCGTCTCGCCGGTCGTCAGGTCGCGGGCGAGGAAGATGCCGGCGGCGGGGTCCCACAGCCGCTCCACCAGGGCGGACGTGGCCTCGGTCGCCCTGCGGCGGTGCGGCGCGGGGTCCGCGCCGGTCGCCGCGGCGATCTCGGCGAGGGCGTGCTCGGACGCGATCGCCAGGGCGTTGAAGCAGGGGTCCTCGAGGGCGAAGGCGTGCGGGGTGCGCGCGTCGTCGTAGCCGTGGTCGCGGTAGTCGGCGGCGAGCCGGACGTAGCGGCCGTAGTCGAGGTCGGTGGGGCGGTCGGCGGCCGCGCTGTGGTCGAGGTCCGCCCTGCGGAAGGACTCCGGCGGCGCCGGTTCGACGCGGGCGAGCGCCGCGTCCCACACCGGGCTGTTGTCCAGCCCCGGCTCCCAGGGGTGCACCACGGTCGCCAGCCCGCCGCCGCCCAGGTCGCGCGAGCCGGCGAGGTAGCGGTGCCAGGCGGCCAGCCGGGGGTACATCCGCCGCAGGAAGCCGCGCCGCCGGGACTCGGCCGGGTCCGCGAGGTGGACCTGCCAGGCGGCGAGCGCGTGCACCGGCGGCTGGACGATGCCGGAGGTCTCGATGTCCGCGGGGGCGCCCGACGCCGCGCCCGCGGACGAGCTGCGCCAGAAGTCGGGGCTCGGGAAGTACGCGTCCAGGGGCACCGAGGGGTTGAAGACGATGTGCGGGATCCGGCCGTCCCGCCACTGCGCCCCGAGCAGGGTCTCCAGCTCCCGCTGGGCCCTGCGCGGAGCGAGCCGGGCCAGCCCGATGGCGATGAAGGCGGAGTCCCAGCTCCACTGGTGCGGGTAGAGGGTGCGCGAAGGGACGGTCGCCGCGCCCGTCCAGTTGGACAGCAGCACGCGGGCCGCGGCCCGGCGCAGCGCGGCGTCCCGGTCCTCCTCGCGACCCGCGGACCGCAGGGCCGGTTCGAGGACGGCCGTCATCCGGTGGCCCGGTGCAGGAAGGCGGGGACCGAGCGCACGGCGTCGACGGGGTCGCCGGTCAGACGGCATTCCGCGGCCAGGTAGCCGTCGTAACCGGCGGCGTCCAGCGCTCCGAGCCACGCGGGCCAGTCCAGGTGGCCCGCGCCGGGCTGGAAGCGGTTGGAGTCGCTGACCTGGGCGTGGCCGATCAGCGGTGCCACGGCCAGGATGGCCGCCGCCGGATCGGTCTCCTCGATGTTCATGTGGTAGCTGTCGATCCCGATGCGCACCGAGTCCAGACCGACGGTGCGGATCAGGCCGGCGGCCTGCTCCAGCCGGTTGACCATGTGGTCCTCGTAGCGGTTGAGGGGCTCGAGGAACAGCGTGACCCCCTCGGCGCGGGCGTGCTCGCCCAGTTCCGTCAGCCCCGTCAGGAGCACCTCGCGGTCCTCCTCCTCGCTGCGCGGCGGCTCGAAGGGCGGCAGCCGGCGGGAGAACATGCCGTAGGAGGCGGGGGTCTGGGCGCCCAGACCGCCGAGTTCGGCGATGACGCTGAGCTGCGACTTCATCTGTGCGACGGCGTCGCGGCGCAGGTCGGGGTCGAAGGCGCCGAAGAAGTGCAGCATGTCGACGCAGACGGTCGGCATGACGACGCCGTCGGCCTGCGCCCTGCGCAGCTCGGGGAGCCGGTCGCGGAAGTGGAAGTCGCCCTTCCCGCGCAGTTCGACGGCGTCGTAGCCGGCCTCCTGGGCGAACTCCCACTTCTGCTGGAGGGTGTCACCGGGCAGCAGCTGTTCCTGGCAAGCGGTCTTGAACATCTCGAGGGGCCTCTCAGAACTCCAGGACGACCTGGAGCGCGTCGGCGGGACGCTCATCCAGCAGGACGTAGGCTTCGGCCGCGTCGGCGACCGGGACGACATGGCTGACGAGGGACCGCACGTCGACGTGCCCCTCGGCGACCAGCCGCAGGAAGGTCTGCTGCAGGCGCTCGACGCTCCAGCGCCCGGAGAGCTGCGGCGGGACCCCGCCGATCTGGGAGCAGATCAGCTGGACGCGGTTGTGGTGGAACTCGTCACCGAGTCGCAGGCCCACACCGTCGCCCTGGTAGAAGCCGGAGGCCACGACCCGGCCGCCGACCGCGACCGAGCGCAGGGCGTCGTGCAGGGCCGGGTAGGCGCCGCTGATCTCGATGGCGACGTCGGCGCCGCGGCCGTCGGTGGCGGTGCGGATCCGCTCGGCGACCGCGTCCGTACGGGCGTTGAGGGTGGTCGTCGCGCCGTACTCCGCGGCCTTGGCGAGGCGGACGTCGAGCGCGTCGACGGCGGTGACGCGGGCGCCGTTCAGCTGGGCGAGGCGGGTGGTGAGCAGTCCGATGACGCCCTGGCCGAAGACGGCGACGTCCTCGCCGAGGTGGACGTCGGCACCGAGGACGGCGTTGTAGGCGATCGCGCCGACGCGGGCGAAGGCCCCGGCCAGCGGCTCCAGGCCGGCCGGGAGCACGTGCCCGGCCATGCGCTCGGCGGGCACGACGCCCTCGCTGCGGTGGCCCCAGATGCCCCAGACCAGTTCGCCGACGGCCGGCATGCCGGGCACGTCCGTGAGTTCGGGTGAGACTTCCGTCACCTCGCCGACCTCGGAGTACCCCCAGCCCGCCACGGGGTACTCGATGCCCGCCGCGCCGTCGCGGAACAGGCGGGCCTCCGGGTCCCAGGTGCGGGTCAGGTACGGGTTGGTCCCGCGGTACGCGGTGAGTTCGGTGCCGGCCGAGATGCCGGAGTAGCGGGTCCTCACGCGCAGATGGCCGGGGGGCAGGGGGACTGACTCGCTCGGGGCGACCTCCACCTGACGGGGGCCGGTGAACTGGACTACGCGTTCCACAGGGGGACTCCGGAAAGATCGGTTATGCGGTCCGTTCAGCCATCGACGGCTGACTTACGTCGAAGATATCCGAGACTTAAGTCTTGTCAACAAGCAAAAGTGGTGCTCTGATGCAACGCGTACGTAACGCAAGGCTGACGATGAGGACGGTTGATGCGCATGTGGTCCCGACGGTCGAGGGCGCTGGCGAGCGGCTTGGCCGCCGTAGTGGGAATCGGGGTGATGTCCGGCTGCGCGGCGCAGGACAACGGGAAACCCGACAACAAGATCACCGTCTGGAGCCTGGAGAACCTCACCGATCGCGTCGAGGCGACGAAGAAGGTCGTCTCCGCCTTCGAGAAGGAGTCCGGGGTCAAGGTGAACCTCGTCGGGGTCGACGAGGGCCAGCTGCCGCAGCTGATCATGTCGGCCGCCGCCGCGGGCACCCTTCCCGACGTCATCGGCGGCATACCCCTCGCGCCGGTCTGGCAGATGTACAGCAACGGCCTGCTGAACACCGCCGCCACGAAGAAGATCGTCGACGACCTGGGGGCCGGCACCTTCAACGGCAACGCCCTCAAGCTGACCGGCGACGGCGCCACCCGCCTCGGCGTGCCCAGCGACGCCTGGATGCAGATCCTCGTCTACCGCAAGGACCTCTTCGCCAAGGCAGGTCTCGCCGCCCCCGACAGCTACGACGCGATGCTCAAGGCCGCGCGGAAGCTCAACAGCGGAGGCACCAGCGGCATCTCGCTCTCCACCGACCCCAGCGACGTCTTCACCCAGCAGAGCTTCGAGGACCTCGCCCTCGCCAACGGCTGCGAACTCGCCGACGCCAAGGGCGACGTCACCCTCGACAGCCCGCAGTGCGACCGCGCCTTCGACGCCTACGACAAGCTCGCCGGCGACTACGGCGCCCCCGGAACCCAGACCGTGGACACCACCCGGGCCGTCTACTTCGCCGGCCGCTCCTCCATGATCGTCTGGTCCACCTTCCTCCTCGACGAGCTGGCCGGCCTGCGCGGCGACGCCCTGCCCAGCTGCGCCCCGTGCAAGAAGGACCCGCAGTACCTCTCCGACAACAGCGGGATCGTCACCGCGCTGAGCGGTCCCGACGCCGCCAAGCCCGCCCAGTTCGGCGAGGTCTCCTCCTGGGTGGTGACCAAGACCGCGGAGACCGCGGCCTCGGAGAAGTTCATCGAGTACATGATGGGCGACGGCTACCAGGGCTGGTTCGGCATGGCCCCCGAGGGCAAGATCCCGGTCCGGTCCGGAACCGCCGACGACCCGCAGAAGTACCTCAAGGCCTGGCGGGCCAGCGACATGGGCGTGGACACGAAGAAGTCCATGGAAGAGGTCTTCTCCCCGCAGCTGCTCGACGAACTCATCGCCGGGGTCGGCAACATGAAGCGCTGGGGCATCACCCAGGGTCAGGGCGCGCTCGTGGGCGCCACCATCGGCGAACTGCCCATCCCCAAGGCGGTGGGCGACATGACCACCGGCCAGACCTCCCCCCAGGAGGCCGCCGAGGAGGCCGACGAGGAAGTCGCGTCCCTGCAGAAGTCCCTCCAGTGAGCCGCCCCCGGCCTCGTCCTTCAAGGAAGCAGTGATGAGCACCGCACAGAGCACACAGCAGCGGAGAACGCCGGAGGCGGATACCGCGAACACCAAGCCCCGGCGCCAACTGACCCTGGCCCAGCGGGAGAACCGGGCCGGACTCGCCTTCGTCTCGCCCACCCTCCTGGTGGTGCTGGTCGTCGTGGTCCTGCCGATCGCCTGGACCGTCCTGCTGGCCTTCCAGCACGCCCGGCTGGTCGACATCCAGAGCATGGGCTTCCTGTCCAACTGGACCTGGAGCAACTTCAGCGAGGTCTTCACCTCGCCCGGCTTCTGGACCTCGCTGTGGACCACGCTGGTCTACACGGTCGGCGCCACGGCCGGCTCCATCGTCCTCGGCCTGATCGCCGCCCTCGCGCTGCGCCGTCCCTTCCGCGGCCGGGCCCTGCTGCGCGGCACCATGCTGCTGCCGTACGTGGCGCCCGTCGTCGCCGTGACCTTCGTCTGGGAGATCGCGCTCAGCCCGCAGTTCGGCATCGTCAACGAGGTGGGCACCAAGCTGTTCGGCTGGGACGAACCGGTCGCCTTCCTGTCGACCCGGTCCCAGGAGATCTCCCTCCTCGGGTGGCACGTCCACGTGCCGCTGGCCCTGTTCACCGTGATCGCCTTCGAGACCTGGCGCTACTTCCCCTTCGCCTTCCTCTTCCTGATGGCCCGGCTACAGGCCGTCCCGGAGGGCCTGGAGGAGGCCGCCGTCGTCGACGGCGCCACCATCACCCAGCGCTTCCGCCACATCCTGCTGCCCCAGCTGATGCCGGTCATCGCGCTGCTGGCGGTGCTGCGCTTCATCCTCACCTTCAACAAGTTCGACGACATCTACCTGCTCACGGGCGGCGGCTCCGGCACCGACGTGGTCGCCGTGCGCGTCTACGACTTCCTCACCGCCCGCTACGACGTGGGCGCCGCCGCGGCCCAGGCCCTCGTCCTCGCCGCGATCCTCGCCGTGCTGCTCGGCATCTACTTCAAGTTCTTCGCCAAGAAGGTCCAGGAGGAGGCGTGATGGCCAGTCGTGCACAGATCGAGGACCGCACCTTCGCCGTCCTGCGCTGGGTGGTGATCGCCGGACTCGCCGTCATCACGATCTTCCCCTTCTACTACATGCTGCTGCTCTCGGTGAAGCCCATCGACCAGCTGCTGCTCGACCCAGGCAAGCTGTGGGTCGGCACCTCCGAGTTCACCCTCGACACCTACCGCACCGTCCTCAAGTCCGTGGACGACGGCGGCCAGGGCTTCCTGCGGATGCTCGGCAACTCCGCGCTCGTCGCGCTCGGCTCGATGCTGCTCACCCTGCTGGTGTCCGTCCCCGGCGCCTACGCCATCACCCGGCTGAGGTTCTTCGGCGGCCGGCAGGTCAGCGCGCTGTTCCTGGCGGTCTACCTCTTCCCCGCGACGCTGCTCGCGGTGCCGCTGTTCGTCGTGTTCGCCCGCATCGGCCTGCAGGGCAGCCTGTTCGGCCTCGCGATCGTGTACATCGCGCAGACCGTGCCGGTGTCCATCTACATGCTCAAGAACTACTTCATCACCATCCCGGAGAGCATCGAGGAAGCCGCCGCCCTCGACGGCGCCTCGCGGCTGCAGACCGTCCGGCGGATCGTCCTGCCGCTGGCCGCACCCTCGTTGATGGCCACCGGGCTGTACGTCTTCATGATCGCCTGGAACGAGTTCCTCTTCGCGCTGCTCTTCCTGGCCGCCGATCCGGACAAGTGGACGGTGTCCCTGGGACTCCAGCAGCTCGCCAACGGCATCGAGGTGCCGAAGACCGTCCTCATGGCAGGCTCCGTCGTGCTGACGATTCCCGTGGTACTCCTTTTCTACGCGGCCGAACGGCTCCTCACCGAGGGCCTGACCAGCGGCGCGGACAAGAGCTGAGCACCATGGCCCGACACGAGGGGGAGCGAGCACGGATGGCTACGCCCTGGAGCACCGCCGGACACCTGCTGGAACTGATCAGGACCGGACAGGCGACCACCCGTAGGGAACTCCAGCGCGTGACGGGCCTGTCCCGCTCCACCGTCGGCCAGCGGCTGGACCAGCTCTTCGCCGCCGGCTGGCTGCGGACCGTACCCGGCGGGCAGTCCACCGGCGGACGGCCCTCCACCCACCTGCAGTTCGACGCCGGGCACGCCGCCGTGCTCGCCGCCGACCTGGACACCACCTCCGCCCGCGCGGCGGTGCTGGACCTGTCCGGCCGGGTACTGGCCGAGCACACCGGGGAGTTGCTGCTCGACCAGGGCCCGGACCGGGTGCTGGACGAGCTCGGCCGCTGGTTCGCCAAGCTCGTCGTGGCCGCCGGCGTCCCGGCGGCCACCGTGTGCGGCGTCGGGCTGTCGGTGCCCGGCCCCGTCGACTGGACCACCGGCGTGGTGGTCCGGCCGCCGATCATGCCCGGCTGGGACGGGTACCCCGTCCCCGCCCGCATGCAGGAGGCGCTGGCCCGCCACGCCGGCCTGCCCGCCTCGGTGCCGGTCCTCGTCGACAACGACGCCAACCTGATGGCCCTGGGCGAACAGCGCGACTCCTGGCGCGACTGCTCGGCCTTCGTGCTGGTCAAGGTCTCCACCGGCATCGGCGCGGGCGTCGTCATCGACGGCACCGCCTTCCGCGGGATCGACGGCGGCGCGGGCGACCTCGGGCACATCCGCCTGCACGACGCGTCCGACGCCCTGTGCATGTGCGGCTCCCACGGCTGCCTCGCCGCCGTCGCCAGCGGCCGCGCGCTGGCCGGGCAGCTCAGCGCCCTCGGCGTACCGGCCGGCTCCGCCGCGCAGGTGCGCGAGCACCTCGACGCCGGCCACCCCGACGCGGTGCGCCTCGCCCGCGAGGCCGGCCGGCGCTGCGGCGAGGTGCTGGTCACGGTCGTCACCCTGCTCAACCCCGGTGTCCTGATGATCGCCGGAGACCTCGCCGAGACCCACTTCGTCACCGGGGTGCGCGAACTGCTGTACCAGCGCGCGCTGCCCCGGGCCACCCGCAACCTGCAGGTCGTGACCTCCCGCCTCGGTGACCGCGCCGCCCTCGCCGGCGCCACCGCCATGGTGGTCGAGCACCTCTACGCCCCGGACCAGGCCAACGAACGGCTGGCCGCCGCGGCCCCCAACTGACCCTGGAGCACCACCGTGAACACCCCTGCCCCCGTCGAGGTCGGACTGATCGGCGCCGGTCCCTGGGCCCGTACGATGCACGCGCGGATCCTGGCCGCCGGACCCGAGACCCGGCTCACCGCCGTCTGGGCCCGGCGGACCGAGGCCGCCCGCGAGATCGCCGACACCTACGGCGCGGTGACGGCCGGCAGCCCGGAGGAACTCTTCGACCGCTGCGAGGCGGTGGCCTTCGCCGTGCCGCCCGCCGTCCAGGCCGGACTCGCCGTACGCGCCGCCAAGGCCGGCAAGGCCCTGCTGCTGGAGAAGCCGCTCGGCCCCGACCTGGCCTCGGCACGCGCGGTCGCCGACGCCGTCGCGGAGGCCGGCGTCGTCTCCCAAATGGTGCTGACCAAGCGCTACCAGGCTGAGACCCGCGACTTCCTGCGCCGCGCACAGGAGGCCGAGATCACCGGCGCGCGGTCCTGCTACCTGCACGGGGCCTTCCTGGGCGGGGAGTTCGCCACCGGCTGGCGCCTGGAACAGGGCGCCCTGCTCGACCTCGGCCCGCACCTGATCGACCTGCTCGACGCCGCCGTCGGCCCCATCACCTCCATCCGTGCCACCGGCGACCCCCGCAAGTGGGTCGAGGTCACCTGCGAGCACGAGAACGGCGCGGTCAGCCAGGCCTCCCTCTCCGGCAGCGTCCGGCTGCCGAAGCCCCGGACCCGCATCGAACTCCTCGGCCCGGGCGGAGAGCTCGTGTACGACACCTCCGTCATCGACCACGAGGAGGGCTGGCCCGTCCTGCGCGCCGAGTTCGCCGCCGCCGTCCGCTCCGGCCGCGCGGGCGAGCTCGACGCGCGGCGCGGACTGCGCCTGCAGGAACTCATCGACGCGGCCCTCCGGTGACGTCCGGCGGTGACGTCCTGTGCTGACGACCGGCGCTGATACCCGGCGGGCATCACAGGGCCGGGAACAGGTCTTGGACGCGCCGCCCGCCCCGCCCGAAGACTCGGAGGTGTCACAGCACACCACGAGAAGGGCGAACGTCATGAAGGTCTTCCTCACCGGAGGCTCCGGTTACGTCGGGCGGGCCACCATCGAGGCCCTGGTGCGCCGCGGCGTCCAGGTCGCCGCCCTGGCGCGCAGCGAGGACGCGGCCCGGACCGTCCGCGACCTCGGGGCCGTCCCCGTACCGGGGGACCTGACCGCGACGAACGTGCTGCGGGCCGCCGCACGCGCCGCCGACGGGGTCGTCCACCTGGGCCAGCACTACGGTCCCGACACCGCCGAGGTCGACCGTGCGGCGGCCGAGGCACTGCAGGACGGCGCCGGGCCGCGTCCCTACGTCCACACCGGCGGGGTGTGGGTCTACGGCGACACCGACGGCGTGGCGGACGAGGACGCCCCGCTCTCCCCGCCGCGCATCACCGCCTGGCGGATGGAGAACGAGAAGCGCGTCCTGGCCCGCGCCGCGACCGGCGAGCGGCCCGTCCTGGTCATGCCCGGCCTGGTCCACGGCCGCTCGGGCGGGCTCGTCGAGACGTTCTACGCGGCCCCGGGCCGTGAGACCGGGTCCGTGCCCTGCGTGGGCGACGGGGCCAACCACTGGTCGACCGTCCACGTCGACGACGTCGCCGAGCTCTACGTGCTGGCCCTCGACGCCGCCCCCGGCTCCGTCTACGCCGGGGTCGACGACCGCCACCCGACGCAGGCCGAGGTCGCCCACGCGGTCAGCCGGGCGATCGGCCGGCCCGGACCCCTCCGGCACCTGACGGAGGAGGAGGCCGAGCAGCGGATGGGCCCCATCGCGGAGGCCTTCGCCCTCGACCAGCGGCTCACCGGTGCCCGGGCCCGCCGCGAGCTGGGCTGGCGGCCCACCCGGCGCGACCTGGCGGCCGACCTCGCCCGCCCGTGAGCCCGCTCCCCTGAGAAGCGCGGTCCGGGCGGATACGCTCGGATGTGTCCGTCCCGGCGAGGAACGAGGAGCGGCCCGTGGACCTCGATCTCCGCAAGCTGCGGTACTTCGTCGCGGTGGCCGAGGAACTGCACTTCGGCAGGGCCGCGGAACGCCTGCACATCGCGCAGCCCGTGCTGTCGCGGCAGATCAGGGCGCTGGAGGACGAGCTCAAGGTACGGCTGTTCTCCCGCGACCGCCGCAGCACCGAGCTGACCGCCGCCGGCACGCAGCTCCTCTCCGACGCCGGACCGCTCCTGGCGGCCGCCGACGCCACCCGGCGGCGCGTCACCCGTGCCGCCCGGGGCCACGCCTCCTTCACCGTGGGATTCATGCCGGGGCTGATCGTCACGGGTGCCGTGCGGGAGTTCTCCGGCCGGCACCCGGACCTGTCGGTCGAGGTCGTCAGGACGGGCTGGGACGACCAGACGGAGGTCATCCTCGACGGGCGCGTCGACATCGGCTACGTCAGGATGCCCGTCGACACCCGGGGCCTGGCGACCCGCAGCCTCCTCGCCGAGCCCCGCGTCGCCGTCCTGCCCGCGGACCACCCCTGTGCCGACAAGCCCGTCCTCGGCATCGCGGACCTCGCCGGCGAGCACCTCCTGCAGGACCCGGCCGCCGTGCCCGAGTGGCGTGACGTCGCCCGGGAACCCGCCGGTCCGGGACGCCGGCCGGACGTACCGGTCTTCCGCTCCGTCGAGGAGAAGCTCGAGAGCGTGGCGGCGGGGCGCGGGGTCGTCGTGCTGCCGCTCTCCACCGCGACGTACTACACCCGTGCCGACATCGCCCACGTCGAGATCGAGGACATCGGCCCCAACCGGGTGTTCCTGGCCTGGGACGGCAACCGGCACGATGCGCTGATCGAGGAGTTCGCCGACATCGCCGTCGCCCGCGCCGACTCGTCCGCCTGACCGCTGAACGGTTTCCGCACCCGGTCCGTACTGAGGGCACGGGGACGAGAGGAGAGGCCCCGCGCGAAGGCGCGACGGGGTGGCGGAGCGGGAGAGAGACGCCGATGAATCTTGACGTGGTGGGGGAGCCGGTGCCGACGGGTGCCGGCGGCGAGGCCGACGTCTGGGTGGAGAACTGGGGAGCGCAGGCCATGTGCCGGATGGAGGACCCGGACGTGCTGTTCGTCCAGGGCGCCGCCCAGAAGCGGGTCAAGGCCGTGTGCGGCGGTTGCCCCGTGCGCACCGAGTGCCTGGCCGACGCCCTCGACAACCGTACCGAGTTCGGGATCTGGGGCGGCATGACGGAGCGTGAGCGCCGCGCTCTGCTGCGCCGCCGCCCCACCGTCACGTCCTGGCGCACCCTGCTGCGGACGGCGCGCCAGGCCTACGAGCGGGGACCGCAGCGGGCCTCGGCCTGAAGCGCGGCCGCACACCGGCGGCGGCAGGGCTCCAGCAGCGTTGTCGGACCACGCTGTTACGGTCACCTGTCATGGCGGCGGACGATGGAATCGCGTGGATCGGCGGGCGCCGGCCGGATTCAGACGACCCCCTCCTGGGGGTGCAGGCCGGTCTCGTGTTCGCGGAGCACGTCGCGCCGCAGGACCTCGCGGTGGTCTTCGGGGCCGTCCCCTGGGAGATCCCCGAGCCCGTCGGCGCCGAGGCCAAGGCCGTCCACGAGAGGACCCACCCCCGCATCCGGGTCCCCGACGAACCCCTCCTCACCGCCTACGGGAAGGAAGGGGACTGGTCCTTCCTCGCCGGGGCCTTCGACTACCTGGTCCACTTCCGGGAGGGCTTCGCGCTGCCCCGGGGGACGGGCCGGGCCGTCCTCCCCTACAACATCGCCGCAAAGGGCATGTACTGCATGGCCTACTTCGAGGACGGCCGCCAGGTGTGGAGCGGCGAGATCCACGGCCGCTTCGCCGGCGCGGCCGGACCGGACGGCGGACACTACTTCGACCATGCGCCGGAGATGTCCTTCCTCAACTGGGCCATGCACGACGCGGGATGCCGTCCCGAGGTCCGCTACGCCGCCGGGCGCCCGGTCTTCGAGGACGAAGGCCGGATCACCGACTGGCGGGAGCGGTTCCTCAAGGGACTGGAGATCGCCTTCGGGATCTCCGTGTGCCAGGAGGCCTTCGACGCGGGCCAGTACCCGCTGGCCTCCGTGTGCGAGTCCTGATCACCGCCGGGCCGTTCGAGGGCGCCGGACGCAACCGGGCCGGGCGATCGGGCACCATGGCCCGGTGAGCACCATCGTCGAGTTCTTCGTCGCGCCGGGTCACGACACGGCCGCCGCGGTCGTGGTCGGCGGCCCCGGCAGGGCGTTCGAGTCGCTGAAGTACGGCAACTTCGACGCCGAGGAAGCGCTGATCGAGTGGGAGGGCATCGTCACCGGCCGGAGTTTCGACGAACTCGTCGACGCCGGTGTGCCCAAAGCCGTCGCCGTCGCCGGCGACTGGGAAGGTCCCGTCGTCCTCGCCGTTTCCCGAGCCCTTCAGGACGCGCTCGCCGCCGCCGACGCGCCCCGGCTCGCCGAGATCGGCGAAGCGTGGATCCGGCAGCGGGCGGCGGACGGGGAGGTGTTCGACCACGAGATCGTGACCGAGATCCTGGGCGGTCTCGCCCGGCTGGCCCGCGGCCTCGGCGGGCGGGACGGCCACCGCCTCTACTGCTGGACGGCGTAGGGGCGCGGGCGTACCGCCGGTCAACTCCCGCTCGGTCAAGCGCCCGTGTCAGTCCGGCGCGCCGGTGCCGTCGATCGCCGTGGCGACGGGCCCGCCCTCGCCGTAGGCGTCGAACCCGACGATCCTGCCCTCCTCGACCGTGAAGACGTGGACGACCGCGGAGTCGAAGGGCCCGCCGGTCCCTGGGCCCGCGCCTTGCGTGCGTCCCACGGCGACGACCTGGCCGCCCTCCTCGAAGAGCCGGTCGGTCTCGATGCGGCTCTCGATCATGTGGAACGTCTTCTTGAATAACGCCGCGAAACCGGCGAGTCCGGGGTCCGCGCCACCGGCAGGCAGTGCGTCCGTCACCCGGATCCGGATCCCCGGGGAGGCGATGGCGGCCAGGGTGTCGCGGTCGGACCGCAGCATGGCGTCGTACATCGCCTCGGCGACCTCCTGTGGGGCCGCGCTCCCGGATCCTGGCGTCTCGGGCATGGCGATCTCCTGAGGTGATTCAAGGATCAACTGTTGGGAAGGTTGTCGGATCGTAGGCGAGCATAGGGGAATCGGGGGTTCCTTCGCCGGACGGTCCGAAGGGCGGGACCCGGCACGTCCGTTGACGTTCCTGGCCCGCTCGGGGCGTGCCACGGGTCAAGACCGAACACCTCGTGGCGGGTCGCCACGGAAGCCACCCCGGCCGGGTCCTCGTACCGGACGTGCGGCCGCCCGCCGAGCCTCCGCACGTACTCCTCCGCCTCGCAGCGCAGCGGACGCGTCCACGCGGTGCGGTCGTGGTGGAGCACCATGCTGACCAGCGGCGCGACACCGATGCCCGAGGTGGCGAGGGGCAGCGGGGCGTCGGAGTCGTCCGGGACCACCTCGCCGTAGGGCGTGACATCCGGACGGTGACCCCGAGCCCCAGGTGCTCGTGCGGGAAGAGCGACGGGCGCCGACGTCAGGCCGGCTGAACCGGCGCAGCCGGAACGCCCCGTCGGGCAGCGCGACGGCCATGGTGATGCACCGCCCGGCCGCGGCGCGCCCACCGGGCCGCGCGCGGCCTTCAGGAGGGCCCGTCAGCCGAGCCCGTCGAGGAAGGCGGCCATCGCCTGGCGCAGCGCGTCCGGGCGCTCCAGGTGCAGGTCGTGGCCGGTCCCCGGTACGCAGACGGCCACCGTCCGCGGCTGTCGGCGGCACATCTCCTCGGCCTCCGCGGCCCCGATGATCCCCTTCTCGGCCAGGACGACCAGCGTCGGGCACCGAAGCGCCTCCCACTCCTCCCAGAAGGAACGCTCCGCGTTCTCCCGCAGGGAACCGACCATCACGTCCCGGTCGAAGCGTGGCCACCAGCCGTCCTCGCGCCGCTCCAGGCCCTCCGCCCAGCCCCGGCCGACCGGGCCGCCGCCGAGGAACGCGGCGGCGGACCCCACCGAGGGGAAGGGCACCGGCCAGGAGTCCAGCCACGCCCCGATGTCCGCGGGAACACCCGGGTCCGGTCTTCCGGGTCCCGCCTCGACCAGCACCAGGGCGCGGACCAGATCCGGGCGGGCCGCGGCCGTCAGCATCGCCGTGTGGCCGCCGAGCGACTGGCCCACCAGGATCACCGGCCCGGTGCCCGACGCCTCGACGACGGCCACGGCGTCGTCCACGTAGGCCGCGCGGGAGACGTCCCCGGGGCGCCGTTCGGAGGCGCCGTGCCCCCGCTGGTCCACGGCGACCACGCGATGACGCGGGCTCAGCCACCGTGCGGTGTCGTCCCATTCGCCCGCGTGCCCCGCCAGGCCGTGCAGCATCACCACCGACGGCGCCGGGCCCGGCCGCACGCGGCACTCCAGCCGTACCCCCTCGCGGACCACCGTCATCCGGGACCACGTCATCGACAACCCCCTCCGTCGTCCCGCACCCTGCCGGACGCGGCGGGCGCCCGCAAACGACACCTCCCGGGGCCGCCCGCGAAAGCGGCCTCCGGGTGCCTTTCGGCGGTTTCTTCCCGGGCACCCACCCCGGTGGTACGGTCCGGTCCTGTCGTGGCCCCGTCCGGAGGGTGACGAGACGCACCCGAGGACGACCGGCGAGGGAGAAGCGCGACGTGAGACGGATGACGGCCCGTCCGGCCAACGGCCACCAGGCGCGGGTGCTGCGCCTGCTGCGCGACGCCGGCCCGCAGTCGCGGGCCGTGCTCGGCGACCAGGTGGAGCTCTCCCGGTCCAAGCTGGCCGTCGAGGTCGAACGCCTCCTGGAGACGGGGCTCGTGGTCCCCGACGGACTCGCCGCCTCCCGCGGCGGACGGCCCTCCCACAACCTGCGCCTCGCGCCCTCGCTGCGCTTCCTCGGCGTCGACATCGGCGCCACCTCGGTGGACGTCGCCGTCACCAACGCCGAGCTGGAGGTGTTGGGCCACCGTGCCGCGCGGTTCGACGTGCGTGAGGGACCGGTCGCCGTGTTCGAGCAGGTCCTGGCCATGGCGGCCGAACTGCGCGCCGCCGGCGCCGCGGAGAGCTTCGACGGGGCGGGGATCGGGGTGCCCGGTCCGGTGCGCTTCCCCGACGGCGTGCCGGTCGCCCCGCCGATCATGCCCGGCTGGGACGGATTCCCCGTCCGGGAGGCGATGAGCCAGGAACTCGGGTGTCCCGTCCTGGTCGACAACGACGTGAACCTGATGGCGCTGGGGGAGCAGCACGCCGGGGTCGCCCGTTCCGTGCGGGACTTCCTCTTCGTCAAGATCGGCACCGGGATCGGCTGCGGCATCGTCGTGGGCGGACAGGTCCACCGGGGTGTCACCGGCAGCGCCGGGGACATCGGCCACATCCAGGTGGTGCCGGGCGGGCTCCCCTGCGCCTGCGGCAACCACGGCTGCCTGGAGGCCTACTTCGGGGGCAGCGCCCTGGCCCGGGACGCCGCCGCCTCGGCCGCCGCCGGGGAGTCGGCGTCGCTCGCCGAGCGGCTGGCCTCGGCGGGCACCCTGACCTCCGCCGACGTGGCGGCCGCCGCGGCGGGCGGGGACGGCGCGGCACTCGACCTCATCCGGCAGGGCGGCAACCGCACCGGCCAGGTGATCGCCGGCCTGGTGAGCTTCTTCAACCCCGGACTCGTCGTGATCGGCGGTGGGCTCACCGGCCTGGGGCACACCCTGCTGGCGAGCATCCGCAGCCAGGTGTACGGCCAGTCGCTGCCGCTCGCGACCGGCAACCTGCCGATCGTCCTCAGCGAACTCGGCCCGGCCGCGGGCGTGGTCGGCGCCACCCGTCTGATCAGCGACCACGTCTTCTCGCCGGTGTGACCCCCGGCGGCACCGCCCCGCCGGTACGCGGGGACGTCGCCCGCCGTTCGCCACGGCGCCGCCGCGCGTTGGGCGTCCCCCGTGTCCACGTCCCTTGCGTCGCAGGTGAGTTGGCACGCCTCAAGACTTTGTCCTGGAACCGGAAAAAGACCTTCCCGATTCCTGCGCAACTTCTTCCCCCACTGGGCGGGCGCTGCTACTTTCCCATCGAAAGCCTGACGGAGCGGGACCGGCCGATGCCGGTCCGGTATCCCCATGCCGCGGCCGGGGGAGGTGAGGGGCACGTGAGACGCATGACAGCTCGACCCGCCAACGCGCACCAGGCGCGGCTCCTGCGGCTGCTCCGCGACGGCGGACCCAACTCCCGTGCCCAGATGGGGGACCAGATCGACCTGTCCCGCTCCAAGCTCGCCGTCGAGGTCGACCGGCTGCTGGAGACGGGCCTCGTCGTCGCGGACGGACTCGCCGCCTCGCGCGGCGGGCGGCGTTCGCACAACATCAGGCTCGCGCCCTCACTGCGCTTCCTCGGCGTCGACATCGGCGCCACCTCGGTGGACGTCGCCGTCACCAACGCCGAACTGGAGGTGCTCGGCCACCTCAACCACCCGATGGACGTGCGCGAAGGACCGGTCGCCGTCTTCGAGCGGATCCTCGAGATGGCCGCCAAACTCCGCGCCGCCGGCCTCGCCGAGGGCTTCGACGGGGCGGGGATCGGGGTGCCGGGACCGGTGCGCTTCCCCGAGGGCGTCCCCGTCGCCCCGCCGATCATGCCCGGCTGGGACGGCTTCCCGGTCCGCGAGGCACTCAGCCAGGAACTGGGCTGCCCCGTCATGGTCGACAACGACGTGAACCTGATGGCCATGGGGGAGCAGCACGCCGGGGTCGCCCGCTCCGTCGGCGACTTCCTCTGCGTCAAGATCGGCACCGGGATCGGCTGCGGCATCGTCGTCGGCGGTGAGGTGCACCGCGGTGTGACGGGCAGCGCCGGCGACATCGGCCACATCCGGGTCGAAGCCGACGGACGTGCCTGCGCCTGCGGCAACAAGGGCTGCCTGGAAGCCCACTTCAGCGGCGCCGCGCTCGCCCAGGACGCCCTGGAGGCGGCCAGGACGGGACGGTCCGCCGCCCTCGCCGCCCGCCTCGAAGCGGCCGGGCAGCTCTCCGCCGTCGACGTCGCCGCGGCGGCCGCGGTGGGCGACGCGGCCGCACTGGAACTCATCCGCGAGGGGGGCAACCGCGTCGGGCAGGTCATCGCCGGACTCGTCAGCTTCTTCAACCCCGCGCTGGTCGTGATCGGCGGCGGCGTCACCGGCCTCGGCCACACGCTGCTCGCCAGCATCCGCAGCCAGGTCTACCGCCAGTCGCTGCCGCTCGCGACCGGCAACCTGCCCATCGTCCTGGGTGAACTGGGCCCCACCGCCGGTGTGATCGGCGCGGCCCGGCTCATCAGCGACCACGTGTTCTCCCCGGCCTGATCCCCCCCACCGGCCGCATGCTCCACCGGCACCACCGGCTCCACTTGCACGCTCCGCACGCGCACGTGTCACCCGCACCCGCCGAGGGGATCGTCATGGCACCTGAACCACCGGCACCGCCGCCGCCCCCGACAGCAGCGCCGCTGCTCACCATGTCCGGCATCACCAAGTCCTTCCCCGGTGTCCGTGCCCTGGACGGCGTCGACCTGGACGTCCAGGCCGGCGAGGTGCACTGCCTCCTCGGCCAGAACGGCGCGGGGAAGTCCACCCTGATCAAGGTGCTCGCCGGGGCCCACCAGCCCGACGGCGGCGAGATCACCTGGCGCGGGGAACCGGTGGCGCTGAAGTCGCCGATCGCCGCCATGCGGCTCGGCATCGCCACCATCTACCAGGAACTCGACCTGGTCGAGGGGCTGTCGGTGGCCGAGAACGTCTTCCTCGGCCACGAGCCGACCACCGCCGGGTTCGTCGTGCGCGGGGGCGACGCCCGCCGGGAGGCCGCCGTCCTGCTGCGCCGGCTCGGCCACGCCGAGATCGACCCGGCCCGCCACGTCGGCGACCTCTCGGCCGCCCAGCAGCAGATCGTCTCGATGGCCCGCGCGCTCTCCCACGACGTGCGCCTCATCGTCATGGACGAGCCGTCCGCCGCGCTCGACCCGGAGGAGACCGACAACCTGCTCCGCATCGTCGGGCAGCTGACCGCCGACGGCGTCGCGGTCGTCTACATCTCCCACCGGCTCGAGGAGATCCGCCGCGTCGGAGACCGGGTCACCGTCCTCAAGGACGGCCGCGCGGTTGCCAACGGGCTCCCCGCCAAGTCCATGCCGACACGGGACATCGTGGCGCTCATGACGGGCCGTGACGTCGAGTACGTCTTCCCGCCGCGCCCCGTGGGACCGCGCTCCGGTGACCCCGTCCTGCGGGTCGAAGGGCTCGCCAGGGACGGCGAGTTCGCCGCCGTCGACCTGGAGGTGCGCCCGGGCGAGATCGTCGGGCTCGCCGGACTCGTGGGCTCCGGACGCTCGGAGATCCTCGAGACGCTCTACGGCGCCCGGAAGCCCACCGCCGGCCGGGTCACCGTCGACGGCCGGCCCCTCAAGCCCGGCAGCGTCCGCTCGGCCGTCCGCGCCGGGCTGGGACTGGCACCCGAGGAGCGCAAGGCCCAGGCGCTGCTGATGCTGGAGTCCGTCACGCGCAACGTGTCGGTCTCCACCCTCGCCCGCTTCTCCCGGGCCGGCTGGCTGGACCGCAAGGAGGAACGGCGGGCCGCCCGGGAGTCCACCCGGTCGCTGTCGCTGCGGCCCGACAACCCCGACGCCCGGGTGCGCACCCTGTCCGGAGGCAACCAGCAGAAGGCCGTGCTGGCCCGCTGGCTGCTGCGCGGCTGCCGCGTCCTGCTGCTCGACGAGCCGACCCGCGGCGTCGACGTGGGTGCCCGCGCCGAGCTCTACGCGGTGATCCGCAGGCTCGCCGACGACGGCCTGGCCGTACTGCTCGTGTCCAGCGAGGTCCCCGAGGTCCTGGGGCTCGCGGACCGGGTGCTGGTGCTCCGCGAGGGACGCGTCGTGCACGCGGCGCCCGCGACGGAGCTGGACGAACACCGCGTACTCGACCTCGTCATGGAAGGGAGCCCGAGCCGATGACGCAGCCCGCCTCCGAGGCCCCGCAGGCACCGAAGCCGCCCGCGGAAGCGCCTCCCGTCACGAAGGGCGGCGACCGGCGCCCGGCGCTGGGGTTCCACGCCGACCTCCGGAACCTGTCCCTGCTCGGCGTCCTCGCCGCCCTCGTCCTCGTCGGGGGCATCACGCAGCCCGACAGCTTCCTGGACGTCTCCAACCTCCAACTGGTGCTCACCCAGGCGTCCGTCATCGGTGTCGTCACCGTCGGCATGACCTTCGTGATCACCAGCGGGGGCATCGACCTGTCCGTCGGCGCGATCGTCGCACTCTCCTCCGTGTGGGCGACGACCCTCGCCACCCAGGAGTACGGCTTGACGGGCATCCTGTTCACCGCGATCGTCGTCGGCGTCGGTTGCGGGCTGGTCAACGGGGTGCTCGTCGCCTACGGCGGCATGGTGCCCTTCATCGCGACCCTCGCCATGCTCGCCTCGGCGCGCGGGCTCGCCCTGTACCTCACGGACGGCAAGACGCAGATCGTCACCGTGTCCTCGGTGCTCGACCTCGGTCTTCCCGACAGCTACGTCCTCGGCATCCCGCCGCTGGTGCTGGTCTTCGCCGCGGTCACCGTCGTCGGCTGGCTGGTGCTGAACCGTACGACGTTCGGACGCCGGACGGTGGCCGTCGGCGGCAACGCGGAGGCGGCCCGCCTGGCCGGCATCGACGTCCGCCGCCAGCGGCTCTACCTCTACCTGCTGTCCGGGCTGTGCTGCGGCATCGCGGCCTTCATGCTGATCATCCTGTCCGGCTCGGGCCAGAACACCAACGGCAACCTCTACGAACTCGACGCCATCGCCGCGGCGATCATCGGCGGCACGCTGCTCAGTGGCGGCCGCGGCACGATCGTCGGCTCCGTACTGGGCGTGCTGGTGTTCATGACCATCCAGAACATCTTCGCCCTCAACAACCTGGAGAGCGCCGTCCAGCAGATCGCCAAGGGAGCGATCATCGTGGCCGCCGTCCTGGTCCAGCGCAGCACCGTGCGCAACGGCGACGGCTGACAAGGCCCGTCGCACCACGCTCCACCCGACAACCCGCACGCGCCCCGCACCGCCCTATCCCGGAGGGTTTCACCGCCATGCCACGAATCCCGGTCACCAGCCGTAGAGGACTGCTCTTCGGCGCCGCCGCCGTCTCCGCCGGAGCGGCCCTCACCGCCTGCACCAGCAACGAGCCGAAGAAGGCCGGCACGGCCGCCACAACGGCGGCCGCCGCCGACGACAAGCCCGGCACGCCGGTCACGATCGGCTTCGCCGGCCCGCAGGCCGACCACGGCTGGCTCAACGCCATCAACCAGAACGCCAAGGACCGTGCCGCGAAGTACTCCGAGGTGACGCTGGAGATCACCGAGGGCTCCAACGACACCGCCGCCCAGATCGGGCAGATCCAGACGCTGATCAACAAGAAGGTCGACGTCCTGGTCATCCTGCCGGCCGACGGCAAGGCCCTCACCCAGGTGGGCCTGCAGGCCATGAAGGCCGGCATCCCGGTGATCAACCTGGACCGGATCTTCGCCTCCCCGCAGGCGTACCGCTGCTGGATCGGCGGCGACAACTACGGCATGGGGCTCAACGCCGGCCGCTACATCGGCGAACAGCTCAAGGACAAGCCGGACGCCAAGGTCGTCGAGCTCGCGGGCATCGACAACCTGGAGCTCACCCGGCAGCGCACCCAGGGCTTCGACGACGCCCTGAAGAACTACCCCAACATCAAGAAGGTGGCCCGGCAGGCCGCCGAGTTCACCGTCGAGACCGGCCAGGCCAAGATGGCCCAGCTGCTCCAGGCGCAGAAGCAGTTCGACGCGCTGTGGAACCACGACGACGACCAGGGCGTCGGTGCCCTGCGCGCCATCGCGCAGGCGGGCCGCGACGAGTTCTTCATGGTCGGCGGCGCCGGGTCCAAGTCGGCGATGGACGCCATCAAGGCCGACAACGGCGTGCTGAAGGCCACCGTCCTCTACCCGCCCACCATGGCCGCCTCCGCCATCGACCTGGCCCGCGCGCTCGGCCAGAAGAAGGGCGTCGGCGGGATGGCGGAACTGGAGATCCCCGCGTCGATCACCCTGTACTCCGCCGTCGTCACCAAGGAGAACGTCGACGAGTACCTGCCGACGGGCTTCATTTAACGGATCCGCCCCGCCCGTCCGAACCGAGCAACCGACGAGGAGCAACGGCATGGCTGATATGGCCGGCAACGAAGACAGTGAGGCAGGGGCCGCTTCGCCGGCGCTCGGCATCGGCATGGTCGGCTACGCCTTCATGGGCGCCACCCACTCCCACGCGTGGCGCACCGTGGGCCACGTGTTCGACCTGCCGATGAGGCCCGTCCTGGCCGCGATCGGCGGCCGGGACGAGGGGGCCGTCCGGGCCGCGGCCGCCCGGCACGGCTGGGCGGCCGCGGAGACGGACTGGCGGGCCCTGGTGGACCGGGACGACGTCCAGCTGGTGGACGTGTGCACCCCCGGTGACAGCCACGCCGAGATCGCCGTCGCGGCGCTCGAGGCGGGCAAGCACGTGCTGTGCGAGAAGCCGCTGGCCAATTCGGTCGCCGAGGCCGAGGTCATGGCCGCGGCGGCCGAACGGGCCGCCGCCCGCGGCCAGGTGGCCATGGTCGGCTTCAACTACCGGCGGGTGCCGGCGGTCGCCTACGCCCGCCGGCTCGTCGCGGACGGGAGGGTCGGCGCGATCCGCCACGTGCGGGTGACCTACCTCCAGGACTGGCTGGTCGACCCGGACTTCCCGCTGACCTGGCGGCTGAAGCGCGAGTACGCGGGTTCGGGGGCGCTGGGGGACCTCGGCGCGCACGCCGTCGACCTGGCCCAGTACCTGGCGGGGGAGCTCCTGGTGGGCGTCTCGGCGCTCACCGAGACCTTCGTGCGGGACCGGCCCGAGCTGGACGGCGCCTCATCGGGGCTGTCGGGCTCCGGGGGCGGACGGCGGGGGCCCGTGACGGTCGACGACGCGGCGCTGTTCACCGGGCGCCTCACCTCGGGGGCGCTCGCCTCGTTCGAGGCCACCCGGATGGCGTCGGGGCGCAAGAACGCCCTGCGGCTGGAGATCAACGGCGAGCGCGGCTCACTCGCCTTCGACCTGGAGCGGCTGAACGAGCTGTCGTTCCACGACCACACCGAGCCCGCCGAATCGGCCGGCTTCCGGCGGATCCTGGTCACCGAGCCGGGGCATCCGTACCTGGAGGCCTGGTGGCCGCCCGGCCACGCGCTCGGCTACGAGCACACCTTCACCCACCAGGCGCGCGACCTCGTCGTCGGCATCGCGGAGGGGGTCGCCCCGGCGCCCTCTTTCGCCGACGGCCTGCAGGTGCAGCGCGTCCTGGCGGCGGTGGAGGAGAGCGCGGAGAAGAACGCCGTCTACACCCCCGTCCACACCCCTGTCCCGTCCTGACCACGCCCGCATCGAGGAGGTCCTCGCCGTGCCACGACCCTTCACCCTCTTCACCGGCCAGTGGGCCGACCTGCCCCTGGAGGAGGTCTGCCGGCTCGCCCGTGACTTCGGTTACGACGGGCTCGAACTCGCCTGCTGGGGCGACCACTTCGAGGTCGACAAGGCCCTCGCCGACCCCGCGTACCTGGACGGGCGGCGGGCACTGCTCGACAAGTACGGACTGAAGTGCTGGGCCGTCTCCAACCACCTGGTCGGCCAGGCCGTCTGCGACAACCCGATCGACGAGCGCCACAAGGGGATCCTGCCCGCCCGCATCTGGGGCGACGGCGAACCGGAGGGCGTGCGGCAGCGCGCCGCGCGGGAGCTGGCCGACACCGCGCGCGCCGCGGCGGCCTTCGGGGTGCGCACCGTCATCGGCTTCACCGGATCGTCGATCTGGCACCTGGTCGCCATGTTCCCGCCGGTCCCGGAGCGGATGATCGAGCGCGGCTTCGAGGACTTCGCCGAGCGGTGGAACCCGGTCCTCGACGTCTTCGACGCCGAAGGCGTCCGCTTCGCCCACGAGGTCCACCCGGCCGAGATCGCCTACGACTACTGGACCACCCACCGCGCGCTGGAGGCCGTCGGCCACCGGCCGGCCTTCGGGCTGAACTTCGACCCGAGCCACTTCGTGTGGCAGGACCTCGACCCCGTCGGGTTCCTGTGGGACTTCAAGGACCGCATCTACCACGTCGACTGCAAGGAGGCCCGCAAGCGCCTCGACGGCCGCAACGGGCGCATGGGCTCCCACCTGCCGTGGGGTGACCCGCGGCGCGGCTGGGACTTCGTCTCGGCCGGGCACGGCGACGTGCCGTGGGAGGACGTGTTCCGGATGCTGCGGTCGATCGGATACGACGGCCCGATCTCGGTCGAGTGGGAGGACGCCGGGATGGACCGTCTCGCCGGTGCGCCGGAAGCGCTTTCCCTCCTGAAGCGGTACGACTTCGACCCGCCGGCGGCTTCCTTCGACGCCGCGTTCGGAGGCAACGACTAGGGCGTCACCGCAGGTCACAGCAGACAGTCCACAGCCCGGCGGCTCACCGCCGCCGGGCCTGTCGGGCTGTCCGGACACCTCTTTGTCCTGAGCCTGGAGAAAGTTCAACTTATCTGCCGCACAAGGGCTTTCGGTCCCGGACGAACCCGGCTACCGTCCCTGAGGTGTACAGGACACGGGCCTGAAACACGAGGCCGGTCCTGTCGTGGCACCCCCGACCAGCGTGACGGCGCACGCCGGTCCCCGGATCTTCCGCACGGCAGCTGCATCCGCCCGTACGACCTTCCCGGAGGACACACGTGCACAGAAAACGGCCCGGAGCACCCAGGACCCGATTCCGGCAGGGGCTCGCGCTCCTCACCGGCGGCCTCCTCGCCGCCACGTCCCTCGTCGTCTCCGCCCCGTTAGGCGCCTCGGCCCGACCTCTCGATACGGAGCCCGCGGCCGCGGCGGCGGAGGAGTTCCAGCAGGTCACCCTCGCCAAGGGCGAGCCCGAGACCGGCGAGCCCATGTCGCTCGCGGTCCTGCCCGACCGCAGCGTGCTGCACACCTCGCGGGACGGCGAGCTGCGCAGGACCGACGCCGCCGGCGACACCACCGTCATCGGCACCGTCCCCGTCTACACGCACGACGAGGAGGGCCTGCAGGGCGTCGGCATCGACCCGGACTTCGACGAGAACCGGGCGATCTTCCTCTACTACGCGCCCCCGCTCGACACCCCCGCGGGCGACGCCCCCGACCAGGGCACCGAGGCCGACTTCGCCAAGTTCGACGGCGTCAACCGCCTCTCGCGCTTCACGCTGGACGCCGACTGGACCCTCGACCTCGCCAGCGAGAAGAAGGTCCTCGACGTCTCCACCACCCGCGGCATCTGCTGCCACGTCGGCGGTGACATCGACTTCGACGCCCAGGGCAACCTGTACCTGTCGACCGGCGACGACTCCAACCCCTTCGCGTCCGACGGCTTCACGCCCATCGACGACCGTGCGGGCCGCAACCCCGCCTACGACGCCCGCCGCACCTCCGGCAACACCAACGACCTGCGCGGAAAGCTGCTGCGGATCAAGGTCGCCGACGACGGGTCGTACACCATCCCCGAGGGCAACCTCTTCGCCCCGGGCACCGAGAAGACCCGGCCCGAGATCTACGCCATGGGCTTCCGCAACCCGTTCCGCTTCAGCGTGGACAAGGCGACCGGCATCGCCTACGTCGGCGACTACGGTCCCGACGCCGGCGCGGCCGACCCCGGGCGCGGCCCCGGCGGCCAGGTCGAGTTCGCCCGCGTGACGGAGGCCGGCAACTTCGGCTGGCCGTTCTGCACCGGGGACAACGACCCGTACGTCGACTACGACTTCGCCACCGGGCAGTCCGGCGCGACCTTCGACTGCGCCGCCCCGAAGAACGACTCGCCGTACAACACGGGCCTGACCGACCTGCCGCCCGCGCAGGCCGCGTGGCTCCCCTACGACGGTGGCTCCGTGCCCGAGTTCGGCTCCGGCTCCGAGTCCCCGATGGGCGGCCCGGTCTACCGGTACGACCCCGAGCTGGACTCCCCGGTGAAGTTCCCCGAGGCCTACGACGGCGACTTCTTCGCCGGCGAGTTCGGGCGCCGCTGGATCAAGCGCATCGAGCAGGGCGGGGACGGCACCGTCCAGTCGATCAACGACGTCCCCTGGACCGGCACGCAGATCATGGACATGGCGTTCGGGCCGGACGGCGCGCTCTACGTCCTGGACTACGGCACCGCCTGGTTCGGCGGCGACGAGCACTCCGCCCTCTACCGGATCGAGAACGCCACCGACGGCCGCTCCCCGACCGCCGAGGCGTCCGCCAACAAGACCTCCGGCGTCGCACCGCTGAAGGTCACCTTCTCCTCGGCCGGCACCACCGACCCCGACGGCGACACGCTCGCCTACAGCTGGGACTTCGGTGACGGCGGCACCTCCACCGCGGCGAACCCCGCGCACACCTACCGCAAGAACGGCACCTACACCGCGACCCTCACGGTGAAGGACCCGACCGGGCGCACCGCGACCGCGAGCGTCCAGGTCGTCGTCGGCAACACCGCGCCCAAGGTGACCCTGGACCTGCCCGCCGAGGGAGCCCTGTTCAGCTTCGGCGACGAGATCCCGTTCAAGGTGACCGTCACCGATCCCGAGGACGGCACCGTCGACTGCTCCAAGGTCAAGGTCACCTACATCCTCGGCCACGACAGCCACGGCCACCCCGTGACCTCCGTCCACGGCTGCTCCGGCACCATCAAGACCTCAGCCGACGGTGGCCACGACCCCAACGCCAACATCTTCGGCGTCATCGACGCCGAGTACACCGACGGCGGGGGCGGCGGTCAGGAGGCGCTCGCCGGCCACGACCAGGCGCAGCTGCAGCCGCGCCACCGGCAGGCCGAGCACTTCACCTCCTCGTCCGGTGTGGACCTCTTCGACAAGGCCGAGGCCCACGGCGGCCGCACGGTCGGCAACATCGACAACGGCGACTGGATCTCCTTCACGCCGTACAACCTCACCGGCTCCGTCCGGCTGACCGCCCGGGTCTCCTCCGGCGGCGCGGGCGGCTTCCTCGAGGTGCGCACCGGTTCGGCGACCGGCCCGATCCTGGGCTCCGCCCCCGTTCCGGTGACCGGCAGCTGGGAGACCTTCCAGGAGATCGACGTACCGCTGCGCGCCGTGCCGAAGAAGACCACCGAGCTCTTCCTGGTCTTCAAGGGCGGCTCCGGAGCGCTCTACGACATGGACGACTTCGAGCTCTCCGACGTCCCGGCCGACCGCGCCGCCAAGCGCGTGCTGGTCTTCTCCAGGACCGCCGGCTTCCGTCACGACGCCATCCCCACCGGGATCGCCGCGCTGAAGGAACTCGGCGCCACCGCCAACATCACCGTCGACGCCACCGAGGAACCGCGCCAGTTCACCAGCAACAACCTGGCGCGCTACGACGCGGTGGTCTTCCTGTCGACCACCGGTGACGTCCTCAACGCCGAGCAGCAGACGGCGTTCGAGAACTACGTCAAGGGCGGGGGCGCCTACATGGGTGTCCACGCCGCCGCCGACACCGAGTACGACTGGCCCTTCTACGGCGGCCTCGTCGGCGCCTACTTCCAGGGGCACCCGCAGATCCAGAAGGCCACCGTCCGTGCCGAGGACCACGACCACCCGGCCACCGCGCACCTCGACGAGGCCGGCTGGGAGCGCACCGACGAGTGGTACAACTACCGCACCAACCCGCGCGGCCAGGCCCGCGTCCTCGCCACCCTGGACGAGACCACCTACCAGGGCGGCACGATGAAGGGTGACCACCCCATCGCGTGGTGCCAGACCTACCAGTCCGGCCGCTCCTTCTACACCGGTCTCGGGCACACCAAGGAGTCCTACGCCGAGCCGGCCTTCCGCCAGCACCTCCTGGGCGGACTGCGCTACGCCGTCGGGCAGGTCAAGGCCGACTGCAAGCCGCAGACGGGCTACCGCGACCTGTTCAACGGGCACACCCTGGAGGGCTGGAAGCAGGCGGGCCCCGGCAAGTTCAACGTCGTCGACGGTGAACTGCGCACCGAGGGCGGCATGGGCCTGCTGTGGTACCAGGCCAAGCAGTTCGGGTCGTACTCGCTGACGCTCGACTGGAAGATGGACGGCGACGACAACTCCGGTGTCTTCGTGGGCTTCCCGGCCTCCGACGACCCGTGGTCCGCGGTCGACAAGGGCTACGAGATCCAGATCGACGCCTCGGACGCCCCCGACCGGACCACCGGCTCCGTCTACAGCTTCAAGTCGGCCAACCTCAAGGCCCGCGACCAGGTGCTGCGTCCGCCGGGTCAGTGGAACAGCTACGAGATCAAGGTCCAGGGTGAACGGCTCCAGGTCTTCCTCAACGGAGTGAAGATCAACGACTTCACCAACACCGACCCGGTCCGCAGTCTGAAGGACGGCTACATCGGCCTGCAGAACCACGGGGCCGCAGACCAGGTGTCCTTCCGGAACGTCAAGATCAAGGAACTGCCCTCCTCGTAGGGCGGGTCCTGCCGGCACCCACGAGCCGGCGGCGGGCGGGGAGACGCCGTGCCCCCGCCCGCCGCCCCCCACCACTCGCACCAGGGAGGCAGCCGTGACGAACCCGCCCGCCCCGGCACCGGCATCGGACAAGCAGTCGCCCCCGCGCACCGGGGTGTGGCTGATCGGAGCCCGCGGCTCCGTCGCCACCACCGCCGTCGCGGGATGCGCGGCGGTCACCGCAGGGCTCCACCCGGCGACGGGCATGGTGAGCGAGACCGCGCCCTTCGCGGCGGCCGGGCTCCCACCGCTGCCCTCCCTGGTCTTCGGCGGCCACGACACGGCCGCCTGCCCGCTGGGCAAGCGGGCCGAACAACTCGCGGAGGGCGGCGTGCTGCCGCACGGCCTGCCGACCGCACTCCGCGCCGAACTCGCCGCCGCCGACCGGGAGATCCGCACCGGCGGCCCGCTCCCCGGCGACACCCGCGGCGACGCGGAACTGATCGCCGCGTTCGCGGCGGACATCACCGACTTCACCCGGCGCCACGGCCTGGCCCGGACCGTGGTCGTCAACGTCGCCTCCACCGAGCCCGTCCCCGAGCCCGGCAGCGACCGCATGCCCGCGAGTTCCCTCTACGCGGCGGCGGCCGTCGAGGCCGGATGCGCCTACGTGAACTTCACCCCCTCCACCGGGATGAGGACCCCGGCCCTCGCCGAGGAGGCCTCCGCCCGCGGCCTGCCCCACGCGGGACGGGACGGCAAGACGGGGCAGACCCTGCTGCGCTCCGTCCTCGCCCCGATGTTCGTGCAACGCGCCCTGACGGTACGGGCCTGGTCCGGCACCAACCTGCTCGGCGGCGGCGACGGGGCGGTCCTGGCCGATCCCGCGGCGGCCGCGGCGAAGAACGCCGGCAAGGAACGCGTCCTCGCCGACGCCCTCGGCGCCGCCCCCGAGGGCGAGGTCCACATCGACGACGTCCCGGCCCTCGGCGACTGGAAGACGGCCTGGGACCACATCGCCTTCGACGGTTTCCTCGGCACCCGGATGGTCCTGCAGACCACCTGGCAGGGCTGCGACTCCGCCCTCGCCGCCCCGCTCGTCATCGACCTCGCCCGCTTCGCGGCCCGCGCCCACGAGGTGGGTTTGAGCGGCCCCCTCCCACAACTGGCCTTCTACTTCAAGGACCCCGACGCCGGCGCCCCCGCGGCGCTGTCCGAGCAGTACGGCGAGTTGCTCGACCTCGCCGCCAGGCTGGGGGAGTCCCGGTGAGCGTTCCGGGAGCACGTGGGCTGCGGGCCCTCGCCGTCGTGGCGGCTCTCGGAGTCCTGACCGCCTTCGCCACCCGCCGCCCACCGCGCGGTACGGCGCAGGACTGCGTCGCCCCGCCGGGCGGCGCGGGCGGCACCCGTCGGCCCGGGGCGGAGGAGGGGGCCGCCCCGGGGGCGCACGCCGACGCCGCCCCGGCCGGTGCCGCCGGCACGGCGGACGCCGTGGGCGCCGTGGGCGCCGTCGGCGCCGCCGGGGCGCAACGGTCCGCGCCGGGCGCGAGGCTGTGGGACTGGGCCGAACTCCTGCGCGTGTCCGCGCTGTTCACCGTCCCGGGTGACGCGCTCGCGGGCGCCGCCGCGACCGGACGGGGCCCCGGTCGCGGCACCTTCCTCGCCATCGGCAGCTCGCTGTGCCTGTACCACGCGGGCATGGCGCTCAACGACTGGGCCGACCGCGACGAGGACGCCGTCGACCGCCCCCACCGCCCCCTGCCGTCGGGCCGGATCAGCCCGGCCGCCGCGCTGACGGCCGCCGCGGCGCTCACCGGGGCCGGTTTGTCGCTGGCCGCCCGCGCGGGCCGCGCCCCGCTCGCCCTCGCCACGATCCTCGCCGCGACGGTCTGGGCGTACGACCTGCGCCTGAAGCACACGGCGGCGGGCCCGGCCGCCATGGCGACGGCACGCGCCCTCGACCTCGTGCTCGGCGCGACGGCCACCCGCCCCCGGGCGGTCGCCGCCGCGCTGCCCCACGCAGCCCTGCTCGGCGCGCACACCTTCGCCGTCACCACCGTCTCCCGCAACGAGACACAGGGCGGCTCCAGCACGGCACCGCTCGCCGCGCTGCTCACCACCACGGCGATCGCCGCCGTCACCGGCGACGCCGCCCGGACGCTGCGCCGGGCCCGCGCCTCCGCACGCCCGCCGTCGCCCACCGCCCGTCACGGGGCGGGCGGTGGCCGGCGCGGGCGACCGGTCCCGGGTACCGAGCGTGCGGCGGCCCTGCCCCACGCCATGACGGCACTGGCCTCCGCCGCCTACGCGGGCACCGCGCTCACCCCCTTCCTCCACGCGGTCCTCAACCCGTCCCCACCGCTCACCCAGCGCGCGGTCGGCGGCGGGATCCGCGCGATGATCCCGCTGCAGGCCGCGATGGCGGCCCGCTCCGGCTCTCCGGCGTCGGCGCTGGCGGTCCTCGCCCTCGGCCCCGTCGCCCGCCGGGTCGCCAGGAAGGTGAGCCCCACATGAGCCTGCGCCTCGGCTACGGAACAAACGGCCTCACCGACCTCCGCCTCGACGACGCCCTCGCCCTCCTGGCCGACCTCGGCTACGACGGCGTCGGTCTCACCCTCGACCACATGCACCTCGACCCCCTCGCTCCCGACCTGGGCGCCCGTACCCGCCGCCTGGCGCAGCGGCTGTCCGCGCTCGGCCTCGAGGTCACCGTCGAGACCGGCGCCCGCTACGTCCTCGACCCGCGCCGCAAGCACGGACCCTCCCTCCTCGACCCGGACCCCGACGCCCGGGCCGCCCGCACCCGGCTCCTCGAACGCGCCGTCCAGGTGGCCGCCGACCTCGGCGCCCACGCCGTGCACTGCTTCAGCGGGATCACGCCCGCCGGCACGTCGCCCGCCACCGCCTGGCAGCGGCTCCAAGGCGCCCTCGCACCCGTCCTGGACGCCTCCTCGTCCGCGGGGGTCCCGCTCGCCGTCGAGCCCGAACCCGGTCACCTCCTCGCCTGCCTGGACGACTTCCACCACCTGCGCGGCCTGCTCGGCGACCCCGAACCCCTCGGACTCACCCTGGACATCGGCCACTGCCAGTGCCTGGAGCCGGCGCCTCCCGCCGACTGCGTCAAGCAGGCCGCTCCCTGGCTGCGCCACGTCCAGATCGAGGACATGCGCCGCGGCGTCCACGAACACCTCCCCTTCGGCGACGGGGAGATCGACTTCCCGCCCGTCCTGCGGGCCCTGGCGGAGACCGGCTACCAGGGCCTGACCGTCGTCGAACTTCCCCGCCACTCCCACGCCGGACCCGAACTCGCCCGCACCTCCCTCGACTTCCTGCGCTCCCACACCCCCGCGAACGGAGCCACGGCATGACGACACCCACCCGCGAGGGCCTCCACGGCCGGCTGGGCGACGCCGCCCGCGCCTGGCTCGACGCGGCCCTCGCCGAAGCCGGAGCCGCCCCCGGCGCGGCCGCGGACGACAACACCCCCACCGCACCCTCCTCCCCTCCCGCCTGGGAACGGCACTTCGCCGCCGCCGGCCGCCACTGCGGACAGGAACACGCCGACGCCGCCCGCGTGCTGCTCCTGCGCGAGGCCCGTGCCGACGCCGCCACCCTGACCCGGCTGTACCGGCAGGGCACCGCCGCCGAGCGCCGCGCCGTCCTCCTCGCCCTGCCCCACCTCGAGCCGGACCCCGCCGACGGGCTCCCCCTCGTCGAGGACGCCCTGCGCACCAACGACACACGGCTGGTCGCCGCCGCCGTCGGCCCCTACGCCGCGGCGCACCTCGACGCGCACACCTGGCGGCACGCCCTCCTCAAGTGCCTCTTCACCGGTGTGCCCGTGGACGCGGCCGCCGGGCTCGGACAGCGGGCGCACGGCGACGCCGAACTGGCCCGCATGCTCGGCGACTACGCCGCGGAACGCACCGCCGCGGGCCGGCCCGTCCCCGCGGACCTCCACCGCGTGCTCGCCCTGACGTCCCGGACGGAGGAGTCCTGATGCGCATCTTCGACCCCCACATCCACATGACCTCCCGCACCACGGACGACTACGAGGCCATGTACGCCGCCGGTGTCCGGGCCCTGGTCGAACCCTCCTTCTGGCTCGGTCAGCCCCGCACCTGCCCCGAGTCCTTCTTCGACTACTTCGACTCCCTCCTGGGCTGGGAACCCTTCCGCGCCGCGCAGTACGGCATCGCCCACCACTGCACCGTCGCCCTGAACCCCAAGGAGGCGAACGACCCGCGCTGCCTCCCCGTCCTCGACGAGCTGCCCCGCTTCCTCGTCAAGGACAACGTCGTCGCGGTCGGCGAGATCGGCTACGACTCGATGACCCCCGCCGAGGACACCGCACTCGCCACCCAGCTCCAGCTCGCCGCCGACCACGGACTGCCCGCCCTCGTCCACACCCCGCACCGCGACAAGCTCGCCGGGATGCGCCGCACCATCGACGTCGTCCGCGAGTCGGCGCTCGACCCCGAGCGCGTCCTGCTGGACCACCTGAACGAGACCACGGTCAAGGAGGCCGCCGACAGCGGCTGCTGGCTCGGCTTCTCGATCTACCCCGACACCAAGATGGACGAGGACCGCATGGTCGCCGTGCTCAAGGCCCACGGCACCGAGAAGATGCTGGTCAACTCGGCGGCCGACTGGGGGAAGAGCGACCCCCTCAAGACCCGCAGGACCGCCGACGCGATGCTCGCCGCCGGCTTCACCGCGGACGACGTCGACCAGGTCCTGTGGCGCAACCCCGTCGCCTTCTACGGCAGCAGCGGAAAGCTGCAGCTCGACGTCCCCGCGCCGGGGGACCTGCACGAGGGCAACTCCATCCTCCGCGGCGGGGAATGAGGAGGCGGCACCCATGCGCTTCCGGCACCCCGACGGCTCGGTCGTCCACCTGGCCTACTGCACCAACGTCCATCCCGCGGAGACGCTCGAGGGGGTCCTCTCCCAGCTCCGCGACCACTGCGAACCGGTCCGCAAACGCCTCGGCCGGGACCGCCTCGGCATCGGACTGTGGCTCGCCAAGGACGCCGCCCACGCCCTCCACACCGATCCGGCGGCGCTGCGGGGCCTGCGCACCGCACTGGACCGCCGCGGCCTGGAGGTCGTCACCCTCAACGGGTTCCCCTACCAGGGGTTCGGCGCCGCCGAGGTCAAGTACCGGGTCTACCGGCCGGACTGGACCGAACCGGAACGGCTCGCCTACACCAGCGGCCTCGCCGACCTCCTCGCCGCCCTGCTCCCCGCCGACGTCACCGAAGGGTCGATCTCCACCCTCCCGCTCGCCTGGCGCACCCTCTGGGACGACCGCGCCGCGCGGACCGCCAGGACCGCCCTGACCACCCTCGCCGGACGGCTCGACGCACTGGCCGAACTCACCGGCAAGTCCATCAGGATCGCCCTGGAACCCGAACCCGGCTGCATCGTCGAGACCACCGCGGACGCGCTCGCGCCCCTCACCGCCATCGCGCACCCACGCATCGGCGTGTGCGTCGACACCTGCCACCTCGCCACCTCCTTCGAGGAACCCGCCGCCGCGCTGGACGCGCTGACCGCGGCGGGCATCGCCATTCCCAAGGTCCAGCTCTCCGCCGCCCTGCACGCCGAACACCCGCACCTGCAAGACGTACGCGACGCGCTCGCCGCCTTCTCCGAACCCCGTTTCCTCCATCAGACGCGCGCCCGCACCGCCGACGGCCTGCACGGCACCGACGACCTCCACCAGGCGCTGACCGAGGGGCCGCTTCCCACCGGCGCCCCCTGGCGAGCCCACTTCCACGTGCCGCTGCACGCTCCGCCCGCGCCCCCGCTCACCTCCACCGTCCCCGTCCTGAAGGACGTCCTCGCCCGTCTCGTCGGCGGCCCCGCGCCGCTCACCCACCACCTCGAGGTCGAGACCTACACCTGGCAGGCCCTCCCCGCCGAGCTGCGCCCGCGCACCCGAGCGCAGCTCGCCGACGGCATCGCCGCGGAACTCGGCCTCGCCCGCGACCTCCTCCACGACCTCGGCCTGAAGGAACTGCCATGACCGACACCGCCGGGCCGGCCCCCCTCCTCGTCCTCGACGTCGTCGGCCTCACCCCGCGGCTCCTGGAGCACATGCCGCGCCTGAAGCGGCTCGCCGACACCGGATCCCGGGCCCCGCTCGGCACCGTCCTGCCGGCGGTGACCTGCGCCGCCCAGTCCACCTTCCTCACCGGCGCCCCGCCCGCCGGGCACGGCATCGTCGGCAACGGCTGGTACTTCCGCGACCTCGGCGACGTCCTGCTGTGGCGTCAGCACAACGGTCTCGTCGCCGGCGACAAGCTCTGGGACGCCGCCCGCCGTGCGCACCCGGGCTACACCGTGGCCAACATCTGCTGGTGGTACGCCATGGGCGCCGACACCGATGTCACGGTCACGCCGCGCCCCGTCTACTACGCCGACGGCCGCAAGGAACCCGACTGCTACACCCGGCCCCCCGAGCTCCACGACGAGCTCACCGACCTCCTCGGAACCTTCCCCCTCTTCCGTTTCTGGGGCCCGGGCGCCGACATCGTCTCCAGCCGCTGGATCGTCGACGCCACCCGGCACATCCTGCGTACCCGTACACCCGACCTCGCCCTCTGCTACCTCCCGCACCTCGACTACGACCTCCAGCGCTTCGGCCCCGACGACCCCCGCTCCCGCCGTGCCGCCACCGACCTCGACGAGGCACTGGCCCCGCTCCTGGACGACGCACACCGGGAGGGCCGCACGGTCGTGGCGCTCTCCGAGTACGCCATCACCCCGGTCAGCCGGCCCGTCGACATCAACCGCGAGCTGCGGCGCGCCGGCCTGCTGGAGGTGCACACCCAGGACGGCATGGAGTACCTCGACCCGATGGCCTCCCGTGCGTTCGCGGTCGCCGACCACCAGATCGCCCACGTGTACGTGCGCCGGCCCGAGGACCTCGAGGCCACCCGCAAGATCCTCGCCGCCCTGCCCGGCGTCGCCGAACTCCTCGACGACGAGGGCAAGAAGCGCCACGGCCTGGACCATCCGCGCTCCGGCGAACTCGTCGCCGTGGCGGACCCGGACGCCTGGTTCACGTACTACTACTGGCTCGACGACGACAGGGCACCCGACTTCGCCCGGCTCGTGGAGATCCACCGCAAGCCCGGTTACGACCCCGTCGAACTGTTCATGGACCCCGAGGACCCCTACGTCCGGGTCAAGGCCGCCACAGCCCTGGCCCGCAAGAAGCTCGGCATGCGCTACCGCATGGCGGTCGTGCCGCTCGATCCCTCGCCTATTCGCGGCAGCCACGGCCGCCTCCCTGCGAGCGACGAGGAAGGTCCGCTCATCATCTGCTCCGTCCCCCGTGCCGTCGGCGGCCGCGTCGCGGCCACCGAAGTGAAGTCCCTGCTCCTGCGCCTGGCAGGACTCCACTGAACCACACGTCACCGACGCCAAGGAGTTATCCACAGTGACCAGCACGCGTCGTAACAGCACCCCCGACCCGGAGCTCAGCCGCAAGCTCAGCAGAAGGGGCATGCTCGGTGTCGCCGCCGGGGCCACCGCCGCCGCGCTGCTCGGGGCGACCGCCCCCACCGCCGCCGCCCACGGCAAGTCCCACGACAAGCCGCACGGCAAGGGCCACGGCCGCCCCGTCCTGCCCCCCGGCCGCCTCGGCATCCAGCTGTACTCACTGCGCGACAAGGTCTCCACGCTCGGCTTCGCCCCCGTCTTCGCCGAACTCGCGAAGTACGGCTACGACGAGATCGAGTACGCCGGCTACACCCAGGGCTCCGTGGGCGCCATCACCCTCGCCCAGCTGCGCCGGCTCGCCCGCGACCACGGGCTGCGCGCCATCGGAAGCCACGTCGGCTACTACGACGACGGCAACCCGGGCGCCTACACCTTCGCCCAGAACCTGACGAAGGTCCTCGACGACGCCCAGGCCCTCGGGCTCAAGCACATCGGGACCGCGTCGGGTCCGTGGCGGTACGGGAGCACCGTCGACGGCTGGAAGCGCTGCGCGGAGGAGTTCAACGAGTACGGCGCCGCGGCCAAGGCGCGGGGCATGAAGTTCTACCAGCACAACCACGCGGAGGAGTTCTCCTTCGCGACCGACCGTCCGAACGTGCGGCTGTACGACGTCCTCCTCGCGGAGACCGACCCCGACCTGGTCTACCTGGAGATGGACATCTACTGGGCCTACGCCGGCCAGTTCCGCTTCTCCCGGCGGGCGGACGGCACCCCGGCGCCCTTCGACCCGCTGCGCTACGTCCTGAAGCAGCCCGACCGCTATCCCTTGTTCCACGTCAAGGACGGCGAGCACGACGAGACCAACCCCGACGGCTACCGCATGGTCGACGTCGGGGACGGCGACATCGACTACCAGCGGTTCATCTCGGCCGTGACGCGCACGCACGGCGGCCGGCTCGACCACCACTGGCAGACCGAGCACGACACGCCGCCGGACTCCCTCAGCTTCGCCCGCCGGTCGAGCGCGTACCTTCACTCGCTGCGTGAGAAGGACTGCTGACGCCGTGTCGACGGTCATCTGACGTTCCGTCCGGCACGCCGTTCGGCGTGCCGTCGGGGCCCTGTGCCCGCCGCTCGGGCGGGCCGGGGCCCTTCGTCTTCCCGAGGAGGGCCGGGCTTGCGCCACGCCGTGACTTCGGGCAGTCCGCACGTCGCGGCGGCGCGCGAGGCCGTGACCAGTGCGGCAGCGGTTCGCCACGGCCCGGGACGCCCCGCCCGCGTAATGTCCCGGGGCCGTGCCGGGCCGAAGCCGGGCGCGGTCGGTGACGAGGATTCACCCATCGGGAGGCCCGGACGTGACGGTTCGTGATTACGGTCCGTGGTCGCACGGTTGAGGCCCCGTCGGACCCGTGATCATCAGGCCTTCGTCGTCCCGGGCCGGGTTCGGAGTCCACCGTTCGCCGTAGCTGACGCGTCGTCGTGTGACGGAGCGTGACGGGATTCCGTGGTGCGGCGTGGATGTCCTCGACGCAGGCTCTTCCTTGTCGGAACCCTGCGGTCACCGCCACGGTGTCCGCCGAGACAGGAGAGTCAGTATGCGCGTTTCCCGTTTTGTGGCCGCTGTCGGTGTGGCCTCTGTCGTTCTGTTGGGTGGTGCCACTGCTGCAGGCGCCGCCACCCCGGACCTCGCGAGCGCCAAGGGAACCCACGTCACGGGCGACCACGGTCGCGGCGGGTACGACCGCGGTCACGGCGGTCGCGGCCACCACCGTGACTCCTACCGCTTCGACCGCGGCTTCTTCGGCTCGTACCTGTTCGGGCCCTACCTCTTCGACCCCTTCTTCTTCGGCGGTCGCTTCCGCTGACCTCCGCCCGGCCTGAACGCTCGCGCGTGACGGCCGTCGATTCCCGGGCCGCCACCCCCGCACGAGGGGTGGCGGCCCGGGCACGTGCGGGAGGCGGCGCACGCCGCGGGACCGGTAGGTGAACGGCGATAACAAGCCAGCGTTATCGGTGCTTGCGTTTCCGTCGATAACGTGGCACTGTTATCGGCGGAAGCGGGGCGACGGAAGGAGCCGCCCCCCTCGCATGAGGAGACCGCCATGACCGAGACCACCAACACCGCCCGCCGCGTCGCGATCGTCACGGGCGGTTCCCGCGGCATCGGCCGCGAGGTCGCGCTGCGCCTCGCCGCCGACGGCCAGGCGGTCGTCGTGGTCTACGCAGGCAACCAGGCCGACGCCGACGCGACCGTCGCGCAGATCGCCGAGGGCGGCGGTTCCGCGATAGCGGTGCGGGCCGACGTCGCCGACGAGAAGGCGGTCGAGGTGCTCTTCGACACCGCGGAGCAGGAGTTCGGCGGCGTGGACGTGGTGGTCAACTCCGCCGGCCTGATGATCCTGAACACCGTGGCGGACTTCGACCTCGACGCCCTGGACCGCATGCACCGCACCAACATCCGCGGCACCTTCGTGGTCAACCAGCAGGCCGCCCGCAGGCTCCGCAACGGCGGTGCGGTGATCAACGTGTCCTCGTCCCAGACCCGGATCGCCACGCCCACCTACGCCGCGTACGCCGCGTCGAAGGGCGCGGTCGAGGCCATGAGCCTGATCCTGGCGCGGGAGCTGCGGGGCCGCGACATCACCGTGAACGCCGTCGCGCCCGGCCCGGTCGCCACCGACCTGTTCCTCAACGGCAAGGACGAGGAGACGATCGAGCGGTTCGCGAAGATGAACCCGCTCGAGCGCCTGGGGGCCCCCGAGGACATCTCCGCGGTCGTCTCCTTCCTGGCCGGCCCCGGTCGCTGGATCAACGGCCAGACGATCTTCGCCAACGGCGGAGTGGCCTGACCCACGCGCCGCGCCCCTCGCGCGGCTCCTCCGGGCACCGGGCCGCCGGCCCGCCCGCCGGACCTCGGCGCCCGGACCCCCGGCCCCTCGGCTCCCAGATCCCGTACCTCGCACCACCGTCCCATCCCGAGCCGGACGCCACGCCCGATCCGGCCCCAGCAGTGCAAGGAGATCCGTCATGTCCCCCGTGTCTTCCGTCGTCCTGGTCACCGGTGCGAGCTCCGGATTCGGCGCCCTTGCCGCCCACGCACTCGCCGCTGCGGGTCACACCGTCTACGCGAGCATGCGTGACATATCCGGCCGCAACGAGGAACGCGCCGCTGAGGTACGGGACCGGGCCGCTCGCGAGGGCATCGACCTGCGGGTCGTCGAACTCGACGTGCTGTCGCAGGACAGCGCGGACCGCGCCGTCGCCACCGTCCTGCGGGAGGCCGGCCGGCTGGACGTCCTGGTCCACAACGCGGGCCACATGGTGCTCGGCCCCACCGAGGCCTTCACCCCGGAGGAGATGGCGGCCGTCTACGACACCAATGTGCTGGGCACCCAGCGGGTGAACCGCGCCGCCCTGCCCCAGCTGCGGGCCCAGGGGCACGGTCTGCTGCTGTGGGTCGGTTCCAGCAGCACCCGCGGCGGCACCCCGCCCTACCTGGCTCCCTACTTCGCCGCGAAGGCGGCCATGGACGCGGTCGCCGTCAGCTACGCCGCCGAGGTGGCCCGCTTCGGCATCGACACCTCCATCATCGTCCCCGGTGCCTTCACCTCCGGGACGAACCACTTCGCCAACGCGGGCCACCCCGCCGACACCGGCACCGTCGCGGCCTACGAGACCCGCTACGCGGGCCTGACCGAGCAGGTGGGCCGGGCCCTGGCGGCGATCACCCCCGAGGACGCCGACGTCGCGGAGGTAGCGCGTGAGATCGTCCGCGTCGTCGGGCTCCCCGCGGGCGAGCGGCCCTTCCGCACCCACATCGACCCCGCCGACGACGGCTCGGAGGCCGTCTCCGTGGTCGCCGACCGGATCCGTGAGGACTTCTACCACCGGATCGGCCTGGAAGACCTGCTCAGCCCCCGCGCGGGAGTCTGACGGCGGCGCGGCCGACTGACCCCGGGCCGCCCGGTCCGTCCCGTCCACCACCGGGCACCATCACCAGCCACGGCCACCGGCCTCCGGCCCGCGCGCACCGGTCCCTTCGGGGCCGGTGCGCCGCCCGAAACCGACAAGGAGAAGCGCCATGACCACGTCCGAGTTTCCCGAACTTCCCGAGCCGGTCCGCCGCGCCGTCACGGCGGCGAACGCCCATGACACCGAGGCGTTCCTCGACCAGTTCACCGAGCACGGTGCGGTGGACGACTGGGGCCGCCGCTTCGAGGGCCGCGAGGCCGTCGAGGGGTGGAGCGACCGTGAGTTCATCGGGGTCAAGGTCTCGCTGAAGGTCACCGGGGTGACCCGGCGCGCCGGCCAGGTGATCGTGTCCGCCCAGGTCGGGGGCAACGGGTTCAACGGCCCGTCGGACTTCGCCTTCACGGTCGAGGGTGACGGGATCGCCCTGATGAAGATCACCGGCTGACCGGCGGGTGCCGGGACGCCGGGACACGGAAACGCCCGGTGGGGAACCGTCGTACGACGGTTCCCCACCGGGCGTTTCCGGGGTGGGGGGGCCGGGCCCCCCCCACCCGAGGGGC